>NZ_JASCPK010000026.1:0-56311 GCF_029959385.1 Pseudomonas sp. PS01303 | reverse complement strand
GGCTCGCTCCCACAGGGGAGTGCGTTCCAAATGTGGGAGCGAGCCTGCTCGCGAAGGGGCCAACAGGGACACCAAAAAATCCGGAGCAGGTGTATCGTGCAAACTTTCCCGCACGATTTCCCCTGCGAGGTGTTTGATGAATTCCGCTCTGAAAATCGATTTTGTCAGCGACGTGTCCTGCCCGTGGTGCGTCGTTGGTTTGTATGGCTTGCTGGAAGCGCTGGAAATCCTGCGCAACGAAGTGCAGGCCGAGATCCGCTTCCAGCCGTTCGAGCTGAACCCGAAAATGGGCGCCGACGGGCAGAACATCGCCGAGCACATTCAAGAAAAGTACGGCTCGACGCCGGAGCAATCGCAGAAGAATCGCGACGCGATCCGCGCTCGTGGTGCAGAACTGGGGTTTGCTTTTCGCACCGATTCCAACAGCCGCATTTACAACACCTTCGATGCGCACCGTTTGCTGCATTGGGCGGAGCTTGAGGGTTTGCAGTTGCCGTTGAAGGAGGCGTTGTTCAAGGCGTATTTCAGCGATGGAGGCAATCCTTCCGATCACGGCCAACTGGTGCAGATTGCTGAGAGTGTCGGGCTGGATCGCCAGCGGGCCGAGGCGATTCTGGCGTCGGACGAGTTTGCCGATGAGGTGCGCGAGGAAGAGCAGGTATGGTTGCAGCGCGGGGTGAGTTCGGTGCCGACGGTGGTGTTTAACGGCCAGTACGCGGTGACGGGTGGGCAGCCGGTAGAAACATTTGTCGGGGCCATTCGGCAGATCATGGCCGAGTCGAAGGGTGGGACGGTTAGCTGATATAGGGCAGGAGCCAAAAAGCCCCTCACCCTAACCCTCTCCCCGAGGGAGAGGGGACTGATTGGGGGATGCTGAAGTGATACGCCGACCTGAGCGTGCTTCGCTGAATCCATAATCGACTCGGTTTTTCAGGTCGATGTAACTTGAACGACACCGCGGTCTGCCCCCTCTCCCTCCGGGAGAGGGCTGGGGTGAGGGTCGCTTTTGACCTTAACTGTGCAGGCGCACCCAAACCGTCACCAACACCGTAGCCGCCATCAACCAAGCCACCGCCGCCACCGCCAACGAAGCCTCCAGCCGCATCCGGTCTACCATCACATACAACGTCGCCAGATAGACGAAGTACGGAATGATCGACCACATCCCGAACACGATCGTCGTCTTCAAATCCTCAATCGAGCGCCCCTTGCCAACGATGTAATGCGCAATCAGCGCAAACGTCGGAAACAGCGGCACCAGGCCGGCGATGTAATAGTTTTTGGTCTTCGACAGCGCCGCGATGATCAGCACCACCGCTGCGCCCAACAGCGCTTTGAAAAACAGATCCACGTCGTTCTCGCTTAATGGCTCAGGCCGTATTTTTTCACTTTGTCGAACAGCGTGGTCTTGGCCATGCCCAACTCAAGACTCGCTTGAGTCAGGTTGCCGCCGCTGCGCTGCAATGCATCGCTGAGCAGGTTGCGTTCGAAGGCTTCCACCGCTTCGGCAAAGCCCAGGCCTTGTCCGCCGCTGTTGGCACCGGACTTTTTGAACGCCGGCAGGCCGAGAGCAAAGCGCTCAGCAACGTTACGTAATTCACGCACGTTGCCCGGCCAGTCGTGGCTCATCAGGTTCGACAAGGTCTGGTTGTCCAGCTCCGGCAGCGCGCGGTCGAAGCGCAGGGCCGATTGCTGAGTGAAGTGTTCGAACAGTTGCAGAATGTCTTCGCGGCGCTCGCGCAGGGGCGGTAATTCCAGCGTCACCACGTTAAGGCGGTAGTACAAGTCGCTGCGAAATTCGCCAGCCTTGCTCGACTCGTCGAGGTCGGATTTGGTCGCCGCGATCACCCGGCAATCCACCGCCACGCTCTGGTTCGAGCCGAGGCGTTCGAGGGTGCGTTCCTGCAGCACGCGCAGAAGTTTGATCTGCAACGGCAGCGGCATGCTTTCCACTTCATCGAGGAACAGCGTGCCGCCGTCGGCGTGTTCGATTTTGCCGATGCGCCGTTTGCCGGCACCGGTGAAGGCGTTGGCCTCGTGGCCGAAGATCTCACTTTCGAAGAGGTTTTCCGGCAGACCACCGCAGTTCAGCGCGACGAACTGTTTGCTGTGGCGCCGACTGAAATCGTGCAGGCAACGGGCGACCAGTTCTTTACCGGTGCCGGTTTCGCCTTCGATCAACACATTGGCCGAGGTGTCGGCGACGTTGGCGATCAGTTCGCGCAGGTTCTGCATGGCCGGCGAGCGACCGATGATGCGTCCTTCGAGGGAATCACGTTCGGCCAGTTGCCGACGCAGCGACGACACTTCACGAGCGAGGCTGCGTTGTTCCAGCGCACGTCGCGCAACATCGACCAGACGTTCCGGCGAGAACGGTTTTTCCATGAAATCGTAGGCGCCTTTCTGCATCGCGCCGACGGCCATGGAGATGTCGCCATGCCCGGTGATCAACACCACTGGCAGGCTACGGTCGCGCTGCTTGAGGCGCGTGAGCAGTTCGAGGCCATCGATGCCCGGCAGGCGAATATCGCTGATGACGATGCCGGCAAAATTGTCGCCGACCCGCTCCAGTGCTTCTTCGGCACTGCCGACGCCGACGCAGGGAATGTCTTCCAGCGTCAGCGCTTGTTGGCAGCCGAGCAGCACATGGGGGTCGTCTTCGACGATCAGCACACTGAGTTCTTGGTTCATATTGGCTCGGCGGGAGTAGGGCTTACCAACGGTAAACTGAGGACGAAAGTGGTTCCGCCGCCGCCCGGGTGTTCGACACCCAGATGACCGCCGGTGGCAGCGGCGAGGCTGGCGGAAAGCGTCAGGCCCAGACCCAGGCCTTGTTCGCCGGGCTTGGTAGTGAAGAACGGTTCGAACAGATGCTTGCGCGCCTCGGCGTCGATGCCGTGACCGTTGTCGCGCACGCGCAGGCGATATTTGCCGTTGAATTCTTCGCCCTCCAGCCACAGTTCGGGCTGCGGTTGCGCCTGCATCGCATCGAGGGCGTTGCCGACCAGATTGACCAGAATCTGTTCGAGGCGAGTCTGGTCGATCTGCACTTGTACATCGATGAACTGCCGATGGATTTGCAGCGCCGCATGCTCAACGCGCGCGCCGAGCAATTGCAGCGCGGCGTCCACGGCTTTGCCGAGACTGGCCTGACCCTGATTGTCACCCCGACGGGCGAACGAACGCAGGCTTGCGGTGATCCGGCCCATGCGGTCGATCAGGTCATTGATGGTCTTGAGGTTGGTGCTGGCGACGTCGAGCTGACCGCGTTCCAGAAAACGTACGGTGTTGCCCGAGAGCGTGCGCATCGCGGCCAGTGGCTGATTCAATTCGTGGGCAATGCTGGTCGACATCTGGCCGATGGCCGCGAGTTTGCCGGCCTGCACCAATTCATCCTGCGCGCGGCGCAAGGTCTCCTCGGCTTGACGGCGTTCGCGGATCTGACTCTTCAAGCGCTCGTTGCTGGCGCGCAGGTCGGTGGTGCGTTCGGTAATCCGACGCTCCAGTTGATTGTTGGCTTCCTGCAAGGCTTCGCGGGCGGCGAGGCGGGTGGCGATGACCTTGCGCCGCTCGTTCCAGGCGATCAGCAGGAAGGCGACCAGTGCGAACGCCACGGCGACGAGAATGCCTTGGTTGATCGCCTCGCGGCGCAAGTCCTGCAACGGCGTGAGCAGGGTGAAATTCCATGGCGTGTCGCTTAGCGGCCGGGTCTGCGCCAGGTAGCTGATGTCGTCCTCGCCTGACTGCACTTCGCTGTTGGCCGGGAAGGTAAGTTTCTCCACACCTTCGGCCAATGTTTCGCGGGCCAGCGGTTGTAGTTCGATTAGCGGGAACCAGTAGTACTGCAGGCTGCGGGCGAGTTTTTCTTTGGTTTCCTCGCTCAGCGGAATCACTGATTTGAGCCGGCGTGCCGGATCGCTGGAGAGAATGATGATGCCGTTTTCATCGCTGACAAACGCCTCGAGACGCGCACGCTGCCAGCGTTCTTCCATGGCTTCCAGACGCACTTTGACCACGGCGACGCCGATGATCTTGCCGTGCTCTTCGAGGCCGTGGGCGAGGTAGTAACCGGGTTCGCCGTTGGTGCTGCCGATGCCGTAGAAACGCCCGGGTTCACCGCGCACGGCTTTCTGGAAATAGGCACGGAAGGACAGGTCTTCACCGAGGTAACTGTCGACATCGCGCCAGTTGCTGGTGGCCATGACGCGGCCGGTGGTGTCCATGACGTAGATGGCCCGACTGCGACTGCGCCGGTTCAGGCCTTCAAGGTAAGCATTGACCGTTTGCCGGTGTTCCGGGGTCGGGTCGGCCAGCAGCCGCGACACACTCGTTTCGAGTTCCAGCAGGCTGGGCAGGTAGGTGTATTTGCTGATCTCGCTTTCGACCGCGCGGGCGTTCAGTTCGAGCTGGCGCTGGCCGTTTTCGCTGAGGTTGCGAATGCCAAAATGCTCACTGACCCAGAACCCGGCGTAACCCAACCCGACCATCAAAATGATGATCAGCGGCGGCAGGAACAAATGACGAATCAGACGGGGCTTCACGGCAAGTGATGGCGGCGCGGCGCGATATAGATTGGGGTCGCATTTCATCACAGATGCCTTGGGTCAACCACAACACTTGTTTGTGAATCACCGCTGGTTTGGAGGTGGACTCTGTGGCGAGGGGATTTATCCCCGTTGGGTTGCGAAGCAGCCCCAAAACCATCAATGCGGTTTAACTGAAAGACCGCATGCACAGGTTTTACGACTGCTGCGCAGCCGGACGGGGATAAATCCCCTCGCCACAGGGGATCTCATTGTCAGGCAGCCCGCACCCCACAGACAGGGTGCGGGTGTGTTGCTTTTAGTGCTGCAGGATTTTCTCGAGGAAGTGCTGCGCGCGTTCGGAGCGGGCCTTGATGTCGCCGAAGAATTCCTCTTTCGGGCAGTCTTCGATGATCTTGCCCGCATCCATGAAAATCACGCGATCGGCCACTTTGCGCGCAAAACCCATTTCGTGGGTGACGCACATCATGGTCATGCCTTCGTGGGCCAGTTGCACCATCACGTCGAGCACTTCGTTAACCATCTCCGGGTCGAGCGCCGAGGTCGGTTCGTCGAACAGCATGACGATCGGATCCATCGCCAGCGCACGGGCAATTGCCACACGCTGTTGCTGACCACCGGACAGTTGCCCAGGATGCTTGTGCGCGTGCGCCGACAAACCCACGCGCTCGAGCAGTTGCAGACCTTTTTTGGTCGCCTCTTCCTTGCTGCGGCCCAACACTTTGATCTGCGCGATGGTCAGGTTTTCGGTGATGGTCAGGTGCGGGAACAGTTCGAAATGCTGGAACACCATGCCGACGCGCGAACGCAGTTTCGGCAGGTTGGTCTTCGGATCGGCAATCGACGTACCGTCAACCACAACGTCGCCTTTCTGGAACGGCTCCAGCGCGTTGACGCATTTGATCAGGGTCGATTTACCCGAACCGGACGGGCCGCAGACCACGATCACTTCGCCTTTTTTGACCTCGGTGCTGCAATCCGTCAGTACCTGGAAGTCCCCATACCACTTGTTGATGTTCTTGATAGAGATCATACGGCGAACCTTTTTTGCAGACGCTTGACCAGCAGCGAGGCGGAAAAGCTGATGATGAAGTAGACGACACCGGCGAAGATCAGGAACTCGTTGGAACGGCCAATGATGTCGCCGCTGGAGCGGGCGGAGTTGAGGAAGTCCACCAGACCCACGGTGTAAACCAGCGAGGTGTCCTGGAACAGGATGATCGACTGTTGCAGCAGCAACGGCGTCATCTTGCGGAACGCCTGAGGCAGGATGATCAGACGCATGGTCTGGCCATAGGTCATGCCCATCGCCTGTGCAGCGGCCATCTGACCTTTGGGGATCGACTGCACACCGGCGCGGACGATTTCGCAGAAGTACGCGGCTTCGAACATCATGAAGGCGACGACGCAGGAGGTGAACGCGCCGATCGGCGTGTCTTCACCGGTAATCCAGCGCAGCACGAACGGCACCGCCAGGTAGAACCAGGTGATCACCAGCAGCAGCGGGATCGAACGGAAGTAGTTCACATAAGCGCCGGCCACGCGTGACAACAGTTTGCTCGACGACAGGCGCATCAGCGCCAGGATCGTGCCGAGCACGATGCCGCCGACTACGCCCATGACCATCAACTGCAAGGTCATCACCATGCCGTTCCACAGGCCCGGGATAGCGGGGATGATGCCGCTGAAATCGAAGTCCATTATTTGCCCCCCACGGAGATCAGGCCAGGCACCGCGACTTTCTTCTCGACCACGCGCATCAGCAGCATCAGGCTCATGTTCAGGGTGAAGTAAATCAGCGTGGCCAGGGTGAAGGCTTCAAACAGGTTGGCCGAAAATTCGGCGGTCTGTTTGGTTTGTGCCAGCAATTCCATCAAACCGATCAAGGACGCCACGGAGGAGTTCTTGAAGACGTTGAGGAATTCCGAGGTAAGCGGCGGAATGATGATGCGGTAGGCCTGGGGCAGCAGCACGTTCCAGTAGATCTGCGGCAGCTTGAAACCCATGGCACGCGCAGCCGATTCCTGGCCGCGTGGCAGCGCCTGAATACCGGTACGCACTTGCTCGCAAACACGCGCAGCGGTGAACAAGCCCAGGCACACGACAACGCTCAGGTAAGCCGAGGTGGTCGGGTTGAGGTCTTGTTTGTACCAGTCCTGCAGGTTTTGCGGCAGCAGGTCGGGCACCAGGAAGTACCAGATGAACAGCTGAACCAGCAGCGGCACATTACGAAACAGTTCCACGTAGCAGGTCGCGATGCCCGATACGATGCGGTTTGGCACAGTGCGCATGACCCCCAGAATGGAGCCCAGCAGCAAGGCGATGATCCATGCCACGATGGCAATGGCAATGGTCCAGCCCAAACCGGTGACGTACCAGTCGAGATAAGTCTCGCTGCCGACGCCGGTGGACTTGAAGAACACGCCCCAGTCCCAGTTGTAATTCATTAGGGTCTCCCCTCGAGATCGATCGATGTACAAGCACCCGCTCGGGGAAAATCCTTTCCCGTCCGACGTTGAACGCCGGGCACACGCGATCGGCTCGAAAACCGCCAGGTCGAGTGTTCCACAGTACAGCCAGCAGGTAGTAACAGACGCCTGAGGGAGAGTGGCTCCCTCAGGAGATAAGGTTAGTCAGGAATCAGATTTTTACGTCAGGCGCCGGCTTGTCGCTCGGGGTGGCGATCAGACCTTTTACCTTGTCGCTCATCGGGAAGTTGAGGTTCAGGCCTTTTGGTGGGATCGGGCTCTCGAACCACTTGCTGTAGATCTTGTTGATCTCGCCAGACTTGTACAGACCCACGATGGCGTCATCGACGGCTTTCTTGAAGGCCGGGTCGTCTTTACGAACCATGCACGCATAGGCTTCGAAGGACTGTGGAGTACCGGTGATGATCCAGTCGTTCGGCTTCTTGGCCTTGGCTTCTTCGCCGGCCAGCAAAGCGTCGTCCATCATGAAGGCAACGGCGCGGCCGCTTTCCAGCATGTTGAAGGATTCGCCGTGGTCTTTGGCGGAGATGATGTTCATGCCCATCTGTTTGTCGGCGTTCATCGCTTTGATGATGCGCTCGGACGTGGTGCCAGCGGTGGTCACGACGTTTTTGCCTTTGAGGTCGGCGAAGTCAGCGTAGGACGGCTTGCCATCCTTGTCTTTCTTGACCAGCAGACGCGTGCCGATTTCGAAGATGTTGACGGTGAAGTCGACTTGCTGAGCGCGTTCGGCGTTGTTGGTGGTCGAGCCGCACTCGATATCCGCGGTGCCGTTCTGGATCAGCGGGATACGGGTTTGCGAGGTCACCAGGTTGTATTTGACCTGCAGATCGGGCTTGTTCAGGTCTTTTTTCAGGGCTTCAACGATAGCCACCTGAATGTCGTGGGAGTAGCCCACTGGTTTGCCGGAAGCATCTGCAATGTAGGAAAACGGAATGGAGCTGTCGCGGTGAGCGAGCGTGATGGTGCCCGAATCGTTGATTTTCTTCAGGGTGCCGGTGAGTTCGGCGGCGAAAACTGGCGTGCTGATCAGAGCGGCAGCAATGGCTGCGCCCAGGATATGGGGAACGATGCGCATCAAATTTTCCTCGACATTGTTTTTTTTATGGAGCCAGTTCGTCGGCCCTTTTGTGCTTCGAATGCCTGACGGCTCCTGAAGTGTTGGCACAACAGGCATTCGTCGAGAGAGTGTAGAGCATGACTCGTGCCAGACCAGTCTTGATTGGTTAAGGTTATGATTTATAAGGATATTAAAGTTTTGTGGCGGATTTTTTTGTGGGGAGTGATCCGGTTTACCGAATTGACCGGGGAGTCTCGTTCGGAAAACCGAACAGTCAAGAGCCCCTCACCCTAGCCCTCTCCCGGAGGGAGAGGGGACTGACCGGGTTGTATGAGCGAGATGCACCGACTTGGGATACCGAGTCGAACTTATATTTTGAAGCCCACGAAAATCGGCTCCCTTCCCCCTCTACCCCCTGGGGGAGAGGGCTGGGGTGAGGGGGAAAAGATCTAACTGACTCAATGAGATTCAATAAAACCCACAAAACAAAAAGCCCCTGAACCTTACGATTCAGGGGCTTTTTGTTTAACCAATGTTCAAATCACGCCGCTTCAATCTTGCTACGGTTCTGCTCAACCTTACCCAGATACGCCGCAAGCTTCTCCTGCTCCGCCGGAGTGGTAAACAACCCCAGCTTGCTACGACGCCACAGAATGTCGTGCGCCGTGGTCGCCCACTCTTCGCTGCACAGGTAATCGACTTCACGGGTGTAGAGCCCGCCGCCAATGTGTTCGCCCATGTCGGCGAGGGTTTCAACGCCCTCGAGCATGCGCCAGGTACGGCTGCCGTACGTGGTCGACCAACGACGGGCGATCTCGCTCGGCACAAAGTCGTACTTGTCGCGAATCATCGCGCTCAAGGCTTGCGGCGTGGTCATGTCTTCGCCGCCGGGCAGGGTGGCGGTGGCCGTCCAGCTCGGGCGCATCTGGGTGAAGAACGGCATCAGTTGCGCCATCGCCGATTCGGCGAGTTTGCGGTAGGTGGTCAGCTTGCCGCCGAACACCGACAGCAGCGGCGCTTCTTCAGTGCTGCCGGACAGCGCCAAGGTGTAATCGCGAGTGACCGCCGACGGGTTGTCGGATTCGTCGTTGCACAGTGGACGCACGCCTGAGTAGCTGTGCTGGATGTCTTCGCGGCTGACTTGTTTCTTGAAGTGAGCGTTGACCACTTTCAGCAGGTAATCGGTTTCGCCTTCGGTGATGGCGACCTTCGCCGGATCGCCAGTGTATTCACGGTCGGTGGTGCCGATCAGGGTGAAGTGGTTGTTCAAGTACGGAATGGTGAAAACGATGCGCTGATCTTCGTTTTGCAGAATGTGCGCGTGATCGCCTTCGTACAGTTTCGGCACGATGATATGGCTGCCTTGAATCAGACGGATGCCGTACGGCGATTCCATCTTCAGATCGTCACGGATGAACTTGGCGACCCACGGGCCGGCGGCGTTCACCAGCGCTTTGGCGGTGATCGAAAAAAGGCTGCCGTCGGCGCGTTCCAGGTTCAGGTGCCACAAACCTTTGGCGCGACGGGCGCTGACGCAACGGGTCTGGGTGTGCACGTGGGCGCCTTTTTCGCGGGCGGCCATGGCGTTGAGTACCACCAGGCGAGCGTCGTCGACCCAGCAATCGGAGTATTCGAAGCCTTTCTTGATTTCGCTTTTCAGTGCGCTGTCGGCGCCGAACTTGAGGCTTTTCGAACCTGGCAGTTTTTCGCGCTTGCCGAGGTTGTCATACAGGAACAGGCCGGCACGAATCATCCACGCCGGACGCAAGTGCGGACGGTGCGGCAATACGAAGCGCATTGGCTTGACGATGTGCGGGGCTTTGGCCAGCAGCACTTCGCGCTCGGCCAGTGCTTCGCGCACCAGACGGAATTCGTAATGTTCGAGGTAGCGCAGGCCTCCGTGGATCAGCTTGCTGCTGGCCGACGAAGTGTGGCTGGCGAGGTCGTCCTTTTCGCAAAGGAACACCGAGAGACCGCGACCGGCGGCATCCGCTGCGATCCCCACCCCATTGATCCCGCCGCCGATAACGGCGAGGTCGTAGATCTCGGAGATAGGGGGCGTACGCAAGGTAGATGTGGACATCGGCTGGCCTCAGGCTCTTTTGATTTTCTATATTGGAAATCGAACATGAATGTTCATTTACGAAAATGGTAGCCGATAAACACGCGCACAGCCAGTCGACTTCGATTGAAAAAACTCATCGAAGGGCAGAGAAAGGAAAATTTTCGAACATTAAAAGCAAAAGATCGCAGCCTTCGGCAGCTCCTACAGGTCAAGTGAACCCATGTAGGAGCTGCCGAAGGCTGCGATCTCTTGATCTTGAGGGTTTTTAAACCACTTCCAACCGAATCTTGTGCTGACTCAACAACTGCGCCAACGCCGGCACCGGCTGCTGATCGGTCACCAAACAATCAATCAGACTGATCGGGCCAAGACGAATCATCGCATTGCGCCCAAACTTGCTCGAATCCGCCGCCAGAATCACCTGCCGCGCATTGGCAATGATCGCCTGCGAAACCCGCACTTCCTGATAATCAAAATCCAACAAACTGCCGTCTTCATCAATCCCGCTAATCCCGACCAGCGCGAAATCAACCTTGAACTGATTAATGAAATCCACACTCGCCTGACCGACCACACCGCCATCACGACGAACATTTCCGCCAGTCAGCAGCACATCAAAATCATCCTTGGCACTGAGCATCGACGCCACGTGCAAGTTATTGGTGATGATCTTCAAATGGTTGTGATTGAGCAGAGCGCGGGCAATCGATTCGGTGGTGGTACCGATGTTGATGAACAGCGAGGCGTGATCGGGGATCTGTGCGGCGATGGCTTCACCGATGCGTTGTTTTTCATCGCGCATTTGATCGGCGCGCATCGCATAGGCAGTGTTTTCGACGCTGGAATCATAGGCGGCGCCGCCGTGGTAGCGACGGAGCAAATTGGCTTCCGCGAGCTGATTGATGTCGCGGCGGATGGTTTGCGGAGTAACAACGAACAGCGTGGCCATTTCCTCGATGCTCACATAGCCGCGTTCGCGAACCAGCTCGAGGATTTGCTGCTGACGGGGAGGCAGATTCATGGGGCTTCCTTTGGGCTGCCGTGCAAAATTTGCCCATGATGCCGCAGGAATCTCCTCCCTACCAGTTACAAGCCTTTACAAGTACTCAGGTTGGCTTATTCAGCGTCTTCACGCGCCCAGTCACGGGTGCGGCTGACGGCTTTCTTCCAGCCTTTATACAGCTTCTCTTTTTCTACTTCGTCCAGGCTCGGCTCGAACTCGCGCTCGATCACCGCTTTGCCGCGCAGTTCTTCCAGACTGCCCCAGAAGCCGCACGCCAGACCGGCCAGATACGCCGCACCGAGTGCCGTGGTTTCGCGCATTTGCGGACGCTCGACCTGAGTACCGAGGATGTCGGCCTGGAACTGCATGAGGAAGTTGTTCGCCACCGCGCCGCCGTCCACGCGCAGGGCTTTCAGGCGTTCGCCGGAATCCTGTTGCATGGCGTCGAGTACGTCGCGGGTCTGGTAGGCAATCGATTCCAGCGCGGCGCGGATGATGTGATCCACGCGAACGCCGCGCGTCAGGCCGAACAGTGCGCCACGGGCGTACGGATCCCAGTAAGGAGCGCCCAGGCCGGTGAAGGCTGGCACCAGGTACACGCCGTTGCTGTCCTTCACTTTATTGGCGAAGTATTCGGTGTCGTGGGCGTCGTTGATGATTTTCAGCTCATCACGTAGCCATTGCACGGTCGAACCGCCGTTGAATACCGCGCCTTCCAGGGCGTAAGCGACTTCGCCGCGCGGGCCGCAAGCGATGGTGGTGAGCATGCCGTGCTGCGATTTCACCGCTTTGTCGCCAGTGTTCATCAGCAGGAAGCAGCCGGTGCCGTAGGTGTTTTTCGCCTGACCTGGTTCTACGCACATTTGACCGAACAGCGCCGCTTGCTGGTCGCCGGCGATACCGCCGATTGCGATCCCGCTCTTGGTGTGGCCGTAAATTTCCGAGGACGCCTTCACTTCCGGAAGCATCTCGCGCGGGATGTCGAGAATCTCCAGCATCTTCGCGTCCCACTCCAGCGAGTGAATGTTGAAGAGCATGGTGCGCGAGGCGTTGGTGTAGTCGGTGACGTGCACCTTGCCGCCAGTGAATTTCCAGATCAGCCAGCTATCGACGGTACCGAACAGCAGCTCGCCGTTGCGCGCACGCTCGCGGCTGCCTTCGACGTTATCGAGGATCCACTTCAGTTTGGTGCCGGAGAAGTACGGGTCGGTGACCAGACCGGTGGTGTCGCTGATGTATTGCTCGTGGCCATCGCGCTTGAGCTGCTGGCAGATTTCGGTGCTGCGGCGGCACTGCCAGACGATGGCGTTGTACACCGGGCGACCGGTGGTCTTGTCCCAGACCACGGTGGTTTCACGCTGGTTGGTGATGCCGATAGCCGCGACTTGGTCGTGGTGCAGACCGGCCTGTGCCAGCGCTTCAACCATCACCGCACTTTGGGTGGCGAAGATTTCCATCGGATCGTGTTCGACCCAACCGGCTTGCGGGTAATGCTGAGCGAATTCGCGCTGCGCGGTGCAGACCACGTTCGCGTCGCGGTCAAAAATGATCGCGCGAGAGCTGGTCGTACCCTGATCGAGGGCAATGATGTAGTTCTTATTCTGAATGTCGGTCATGTCGATTGCCTTGGACGAAATAAGGGTGATTGGGCCGTGGCGCAGGCTCGGATGGGCAGGAGCCTGCGCCGACTGTTTCAAGAAGTTCTTGGTTTGCCGTCAATGGCCGGTTCTGCATCCTTTGTAGCAGGTGTGGCGCCGGTCAGGTGACGGGCGATGAGCCCGCGATACCCGGCAGCGCCGAGGCAGGCACCGACAATCGGTGCAAAAATCGGAATCAGGAAGTACGGAATATCGCGGCCGCCAGTGAAGGAAATTTCACCCCAGCCAGCGAAGAAAGTCATCAGTTTCGGACCGAAGTCACGCGCCGGGTTCATCGCAAAACCGGTCAGCGGGCCCATCGAGCTGCCGATCACCGCGATCAGCAAGCCGATCAGCAGCGGCGCCATCGGGCCTCTTGGCAGACCATTGTTGTCGTCGGTCAGGGCCATGATCACGCCCATCAGGATCGCGGTGATGATCATCTCGACCAGGAATGCCTGGGCGGTGGACAGCACTGGATTCGGGAACGTCGAGAACACCGAGGCCAGCTCAAGGCTGGCGACCGACCCGCGAACCATTTGGTGAGTTTGTTCGTAATCGAAGAATAGATTGCTGTACAGCGTGTAAACCAACAGCGCCCCGCAGAATGCGCCGGCGATCTGCGAGAGAATATAGAAGGGCAGTTTGCGCTTTTCAAAGTCGGCGAAGATTGCCAGCGCGATGCTGACAGCCGGGTTCAAATGCGCGCCGGAAACCCCGGCCGTGAGGTAGATCGCCATGCTCACGCCGACGCCCCAGATGATGCTGATTTCCCACAGGCCGAAGCTGGCGCCCGCGACTTTGAGCGCGGCGACACAGCCAGTGCCAAAAAAGATCAGAAGTGCAGTACCCAGAAATTCGGCCATGCATTGGCTCGAAAGCGATGGTTGCTGTAAAGCAGTTGTCATTGAAAACCTCAATTTTTGTTGTTGTCTGGCGCGATTGCCGACAGGGCAAGGCGCGATTTTCACCGGGTCGGAATCCCCATTCGTTTCCCGGTTTACTGCTGAGTGCTGCAATGATGATAATTCTTACATTATTCAGATTCGAAAAAATATAGACAAGAAACAAACCTGTCAAAGGTCGAAAGTGAACCGTCAGTCACAATAGAACTATCAGTCGCATGAATGACTCACCGGGTGACCGCTTTCGTAGCGTTGTGAATTACCTGCAAAGCCGCGTAATTCGGGGCCGGGATAGAGCCTTTTACGGCTCGATGTCCTAGAATCCGGCGCAGGATTTTCTGCCATTGCCGAGCCTGGAGCTGCCATGACCCCTGCGTTGGACTTGTTGAAAAAAGTTCGTGCCGAACATCGCGTGCACAGTTACGAACATGACCCGAAGGCCGCGTCCTACGGGCTGGAGGCTGCGGAAAAACTGGCGCTAGAGCCAGCGCAGGTGTTTAAAACCTTGCTGGCGGCGAGTGAAAAAGGTGAGCTGCTGGTGGCCGTAGTGCCGGTCGTCGGAAGCCTCGACCTCAAAGGTCTGGCGCAGGCGGCGGGGGTGAAAAAAGTCGAGATGGCTGACCCGGCAGCGGCGCAGCGATCCACCGGTTATCTGCTGGGCGGTATCAGTCCGTTGGGGCAGAAAAAGCGTCTGCGCACCTTCATCGATAATTCCGCTCAGGCTTTTGCGACTATTTATGTCAGCGCCGGCCGGCGTGGGCTAGAAGTCGAATTGGCACCCGCCGTGCTCGCTGAACACACCCAGGCCAAATTCGCCGACATCGGTCGTGCGTAATGTTGGCTGATTCTGTATGAAGAAAATTGGCCGGTTCTGTCGCTGGCGCTGATCCGGTATGCGCTGCATGCTAGGCCGACTGACTAGGGAGAAGGTTATGCAGCTCGAGTTTCATCAGGTTGACGCATTCAGTGAGCGGCCGTTCAGTGGCAACCCGGCGATGGTTTATCGGCTGGATGCGTGGCTCGCCGATGATTTGATGCAAAAGATCGCGGGTGAACACAACCTGGCGGAAACCGCGTTTCTGGTGCGTGAAGGTTCGGCCTGGCATATCCGCTGGTTCACCCCGACCACTGAAGTGCCGCTGTGCGGCCATGCGACGCTGGCCAGCGCTTATGTGTTGTTCGATATCTATAAGGAAACGGCCGAGCGTATCGACTTCACTTGCAAGTCCGGGCCGTTGAGCGTGACGCGGGCAGACGGGCGTTTGTGGCTGGATTTCCCCTCGATTGTGCCGTCAGAGATTGGCGTGACCCTGGATGTCGAGCGGGCGCTGGGCGTTGAAGCGGTTGACGTGCTCGGCTCGAACGAACTGTTTGTGGTGCTGGAGTCGGAGCAGGCCGTACTCGATTGCAAGCCGGACATGGTCGCGCTGGCCAAACTGCCGTGGCTCGGTGCAATCGTCACCGCGCGCGGTAATCAGCATGATTTTGTCTCGCGCTATTTCGCCCCGGCGATTGGCATCAATGAAGATCCGGTGACCGGGTCGACGCACTGCAGCTTGATTCCGTATTGGTCAAAACGTCTGGGCAAATCGAGCCTGACCGCGTGCCAGCGCTCGGCGCGGGGCGGGGAGTTGTTTTGTCGGCTGGAAGGTGAGCGGGTGAAGATTGGCGGGCATGCAACGCTCGTCGCGAGCGGCACCCTGATCCTGGGTTAAAAGCTAAAAGATCGCAGCCTTCGGCAGCTCCTACATTGATCCCTGTAGGAGCTGCCGAAGGCTGCGATCTTTTGATCTTTAAAGGGCGGTGTTGTAGCGGCGGACGCCGTTCTCAACTGCCGGGATCTGCGCAGCAGTGCTGCCGGAGGCCTGGAACAGCACCAAGTGTTCAGCCGCAACCCGAATCCCTACTTCCGCACCGACCTGATGATCAGCATGGCTCGGGAAAATCGATTCCAGCTGCGCCCCCGTCGGCAGTTGCAGGCGATACAAGGTCGAAGCACCAAGGAATGTCTTGCCAACAATCCGTGCCTTCAACCCACTGTCTGGCGCATAAACAATGTCATCCGGACGCAGCAACACATCCACCGCCCCGCCAATCGGCCAGGTATAAGCCCGATTACCGCGCAACTCACCCAATTCAGTCTGCACCGATTCCGGGCTGCCGAGCTGGCCGCGAATGAAGTAACCCTGACCGATAAAACTCGCCACAAACGGCGTCGCCGGTTCGTGATACAGGTTGTACGGCGTGTCCCACTGTTCCAGCCGACCTTCTTTAAACACGCCAACGTGATCGCTGACGGCAAAGGCTTCTTCCTGATCGTGGGTGACCAGAATCGCGCTGGTGCCACGGGCCTTGAGAATGTCGCGCACTTCGTGGCTGAGCTTGCGGCGCAGCTCGCCATCGAGGTTGGAGAACGGCTCGTCGAGCAGCAGCAATTGCGGCTCCGGCGCCAACGCACGGGCGAGGGCGACACGTTGTTGCTGACCACCGGATAGCTCGTGCGGGAAACGCTTGCCGAGATTTTTCAGGTTGACCAGTTCCAGCAGCTCTTCGGTGACGCGCTCCTTGTTCGGATGCTTGCGGATACCAAAGGCGATGTTGTCGGCGACGCTCAGGTGTGGAAACAGCGCGTAGTCCTGGAACACCATGCCGATCCGGCGCTTCTCCGGCGCCAAGGTGAAACCGGCGCTGGAAATGGTCTCGCCGCCAAGGGTGATTTCGCCCTCGTGCACCGGTTCAAAACCGGCGATGGCGCGCAGGGTGGTGGTCTTGCCGCAGCCGGACGAGCCGAGCAGGCAGCCGATGTCACCGGCGTTGAGGTGCAGATTGAGGTTCTGCACCACGCGTTGATCTTGATAGCCGCAAGCGAGGTTGCGCAGGTTCAGCAGTAGTTCATGGCTCATGCGTGGTGATATGCCGGTTCAACGAGGAACTCGAGCAGGGCCTTCTGTGCGTGGAGACGGTTTTCTGCCTGATCCCAGGCGACGGAGCGCGGGTCATCAAGCAGGTCGAGACTGATTTCTTCGCCACGGTGCGCCGGCAGGCAATGCATGAACAACACGTCCTCGGCAGCGAGGTCGAGCAGCGCACGGTTGACCTGAAACGGCGCGAACAGCTTGAGGCGCTTGGCAGTTTCCTCTTCCTGACCCATCGAAGTCCAGACGTCGGTGCTCACCAGATGCGCGCCGCGCACGGCGTCTTGCGGATCACGGACGATGGTCACGCGATCGCCAGCCTTGGCGACGAATTCCGGGTTCGGCTCGTAACCTTCCGGGCACGCGACGCGCAACTGGAAGTCGAACTGGATCGCCGCTTCTATATAGCTGTTGCACATGTTGTTGCCGTCGCCGATCCAGGCCACGGTTTTGCCCTGGATCGAACCGCGATGTTCGAGGAACGTCTGCATGTCGGCCAGCAACTGGCACGGGTGCAGGTCATCGGACAGGCCGTTGATCACCGGCACGCGCGAGTTGGCGGCGAATTCGGTCAGGGTGCTGTGGGCAAAGGTACGGATCATCACCGCATCGAGCATGCTCGACATGACGATGGCGCAGTCACCGATCGGCTCGCCACGGCCCAGTTGGGTGTCGCGCGGCGAGAGGAAGATCGCCTGACCGCCGAGCTGGATCATGCCGGCCTCGAAGGAGATCCGGGTGCGGGTCGAGGATTTTTCGAAGATCATGCCCAGCACGCGGTTTTTCAGAGGCTCGAACAGTACACCGCGGTTACGCAGGTCCTTGAGCTCAACGCCTCGACGGATCACGCTGACCAGCTCTTCGGGCGTGCAATCCATCAGGGAGAGAAAGTGCCTTGCGCTCATCATTGACTACCTTTTTGCTACAAACCGCAGATGCTCAAAGCCTTGTTTAACGGAACAACGGGCGAGACCTGCGGCGTAAGCCGCACGGGGCGACGAAATAGGGGGAGGCGCGATATTGACATTAAATGTCGCGTTTTTCCAATAGGCTACGGTTTTGCGGGATTCGGAGAGCGGACAGGATGTTGCAGTCGCGCATTTGAAGCCGGGTTCAGGACAGCAGCGAGTCCCTTTGTACACTGGCCTCGCGGGGCTTGGCAATCCGCCGTGGCGGGGATCGGGTCGCTTGAGTCGGTTTACGACCGTGGCGGCATGCCATCACTTGGTCGGATGCTCAGGTTGAAACATTTGCTAAAGCAAAGTGCTGGGTTATAAATAAGTTTCGAGCGACGCAGGAAGCCTCCGCATGGAATCGAAAGAAAAATTGTTAATGGAATTGCTGGGCCACACGGCTCGCTCTCTGACCCATCTCACCGCGTCAATGACCTCAATGTCCTTCGAGCTGCTGCGCAGCGAAGACGACGTGGTCAAATCCGCCGGCCGCCATATGATTGACCGCATGGCGACCATCAGTGCAGGGCTCGACGAGCATTGGCGATTGATCGGCGAGCTCACCGGCGTACACGTCGCCCACGAGCAGATCGAAACCATTCAGGAAATCCAGCTGGCCGCGCCGCCGCAACTGCCCTCCAGTTGAGTGAGGCGGTCTATCGGCGCACCTGATAGCCGTCGATTCACAAGACGAACGTCGCTGGCGCCTGACCCGCGACGGGGCCATAGTTTTGTTCCCGCGGGCGTCATTGCCCGCCCAGAACAAGACAGAGACTGGCCATGACCAAGACTCTCCATCACCGTGCCTGCCACCTGTGCGAGGCCATTTGCGGCCTGACCATCGAGACCGCTGAAACCGATGGCCACGTGGCGATCACCTCGATCAAGGGTGATGCGCTCGACACCTTCAGCCGTGGCCATATCTGCCCCAAAGCTGTCGCGCTGCAAGACATCCAGAATGATCCGGATCGCCTGCGCCAGCCGATGCGCCGCGTTGGCAGCGAATGGTTGCCGATCGACTGGGACGAGGCGTTTGCGCTGGTGGCCGAGAAACTGGCGGCGATTCAGGAGCGTCACGGCCAGAACGCGGTGGCGGTCTATCAAGGCAACCCGAGCGTGCACAACTACGGGCTGATGACCCACAGCAACTATTTCCTTGGTTTGTTGAAGACGCGCAATCGCTACTCGGCGACCTCGGTCGATCAGTTGCCGCATCACCTGAGCAGCTATTTGATGTACGGCCACGGCTTGCTGCTGCCGATTCCGGACATCGATCACACCGATTTCATGTTGATCCTCGGCGGCAATCCACTGGCCTCTAACGGCAGCATCATGACCGTGCCAGATGTTGAAAAACGTTTAAAAGCGATCCAGGCACGCGGTGGTAAAGTCGTGGTCGTTGATCCACGGCGCAGCGAAACGGCGGCGATGGCCGATCAGCATTTGTTCGTGCGCCCCGGTGGCGATGCCGCATTGTTGTTTGGTGTGCTCAACACATTGTTCAGTGAAGGCCTGACACGCGACAGTCATTTGCCGGTCGATGGATTGGGCGACGTGCGCGCTGCGGTGGAGACGTTCACCGCCGAGGCCATGAGCCCGCTGTGCGCCGTTCCCGCCGAGCAGATCCGCCAGCTGGCGCGTGATTTTGCTGCGGCGCCGAGTGCGGTTTGCTATGGCCGGATGGGCGTTTCTACTCAAGCCTTCGGCACGCTGTGCCACTGGGTGGTGCAACTGATCAATCTGGTTACCGGTAACCTCGACCGGGTAGGTGGTGCGCTGTGCACCGAGCCCGCTGTGGACTTGGTGGCGTCGACGTCGGGCGGGCATTTCAACAAGTGGCAGAGCCGTGTTTCCGGGCGTCCTGAATACGGAGGCGAGCTGCCGGTCTCGGCACTGGCCGAAGAGATGCTCACCGAAGGCGAAGGCCAGATCCGCGCGCTGATTACCGTGGCGGGTAACCCGGTGTTGTCGACGCCGAACGGGCGACAACTGGAGCAGGCGCTGGATGGCCTGGAGTTCATGGTCAGCATCGACCTCTACATCAATGAAACTACGCGTTACGCCGACCTGATCCTGCCGTCGACGTCGGCACTGGAGAACGATCACTACGACACCACGTTCAACTTGTTCGCGGTGCGTAACGTCACTCGCTTCAACCGCGCTATCCTCGCTAAGCCTGAGGGCGCGCTGCATGACTGGGAGATCTTTGTCGGTCTGGCCAAAGCATTCGCCGAGAAAACCGGCAAGGAGCTGAAACCGACCATGCCGCCGGCGAAGATGATTGATATGGGTTTGCGGATGGGCATGTACGGTGACGCCTCCGAGCAGAAACTCTCGTTGGCGACACTGTTCGATCATCCTCACGGCATTGATCTGGGCGCGTTGAAAGCCAATCTGGCGACGCGCCTGAAAACGCCGAACCAGCACGTGCAGGCCGCGCCGCCAGAGATCCTCGCTGACCTCGCACGGTTTGCCGCGTTGCAAGCTCCGGCCGCCGACGAACTGTTGATGATTGGCCGCCGACATGTGCGCAGCAACAATTCGTGGATGCACAACTATCACCGGCTGGTGAAAGGCAAGCCGCGCCATCAGTTGCTGATGCACCCTGACGATCTTGCCAGTCGTGGGCTCAACGATGGTCAGTGGGTGCGCGTCAGTTCGCGGGTCGGGCAGATTGAAGTGGAAGTGCTCGGCAGTCTGGACATGATGAAAGGCGTGGTGAGCCTGCCGCACGGTTGGGGCCATGCGCGTCCGGGTGTGCAGATGACGATTGCCAGTGGTCAGCCAGGTTCGAGCGCGAATGACCTGACCGATGAGTGTCAGCTCGACGAATTGTCCGGGAATGCCGCGTTGAACGGCGTGCCGGTCACCGTGGCGGCGGCTTGAACGTGACCGTCGGGGAGACCGAGCATGGCGCTCGGGATTCCGTTACAATGCGTCACCGTGCCGACCCGTGAGTCGGAAAGTTCAGCCGAGGTGCTCCATGGATATCATCGAAACGATTAAAGAGCAGATTGCCAACAACACCATTCTGCTTTACATGAAAGGCTCGCCGAATGCCCCACAGTGTGGCTTCTCCGCGAAAGCTGCGCAGGCTGTCATGGCATGTGGCGAAAAGTTTGCGTACGTGGACATCCTGCAGAACCCGGAAATCCGCGCCAACCTGCCTAAGTACGCCAACTGGCCGACTTTCCCACAACTGTGGGTTGGCGGTGAGCTGGTCGGCGGTAGCGACATCATGACCGAGATGGCTGCAGACGGTTCGCTGCAAACCACCATCAAGTCGGCTGTTGAAGCGGCTGCGGCGAACAAGTCCGAAGCCTGATGCTTTTGTAGTAGGAGCAAAGCTTGCTCGCGAAAAACGATAACGCGGTGTGTCTGTAGCACCGCGGCGCTTTCTTCGCTGGCGAGCCATGCTCCTACAGAAAAGCCAATAAAAAGCCCCGCGCCTCGAAAGAGGGCGGGGCTTTTTAGTGCGTCCGAAAAGTTACTGCGAGTTGCCGGTGCAATCTAAAAAGATCGCAGCCTGCGGCAGCTCCTACTCTTCGCCCATCTGCGATTGCAGATAGTTCTCAAGACCGACTTTGCCGATAAGACCCAGTTGGGTTTCCAGCCAGTCGATGTGTTCTTCTTCGGATTCGAGAATGTCTTCCAGCAGTTCACGGCTGCCGAAGTCACCGACGGTTTCGCAATGTGCGATCGCAGCTTTCAAGTCAGCGTGGCCGGTCTTCTCGATACGCAGATCGCACTCCAGCATTTCCTGGGTGTGCTCGCCGATGTGCAGCTTGCCCAAGTCCTGCACGTTCGGCAGGCCTTCGAGGAACAGGATGCGCTTGATCAGCTTGTCCGCGTGCTTCATCTCGTCGATGGATTCTTTGTATTCGTGCTTGCCGAGCTTGTTCAGACCCCAATCTTCATACATGCGCGCATGCAGGAAGTACTGATTGATCGCGACCAGCTCATTGGCAAGGATCTTGTTGAGATGCTGGATGACTGTAATGTCGCCTTTCATGATCGGAGTCCTGCCCTGTATTCGCTGTATATACGGCAGAGTTTGAGCTTCGTATTTATAAGTGTCAAACCTAAGTTATTGAATAATATATGAAAATTAATCGGAATAAGAATGTTTGTGTTCCGCGTCTGGAGCCTAAGCAATTGATTTACAGGCATAAAAAAACCGGACATAAGTCCGGTTCTTTGAAATGGGGTGTTATTACGCAGCAGTAAATTCTACCGGATAGGGGATCGCGGCCTGGGCGGTTTGCAGCTTGGTCAGGGTTTCGCGAACGACTTCCTTGGCAAGGCAGGCACATTTGCCGCATTGGCTGGCGACGCCGGTGGCCTGGCGAACTTCTTTATAGCTGCAGCAACCTTCATAGATCGCTTCGCGGATCTGTCCGTCGGTGACGCCAGTGCAGAGACAAACATACATAAGTGAGAACCGTCGCTGGTTGTGACTCAATTGCGATGGATCTTAATGTTAACGAGAATGATTGTCAAAGTGCTTTCCGACCGCTTCAGCGGATTAACAGCTACGACTGACGAACGGTATTTGCTGGCTATTTGCCTGGCCCTGTAAATGCAGCACGGTTCTGCGCCTGCTTTAAAAAACCGTTAAGGACAGGCCAAATTCGCAGTGTATGATGGTCGGCCCTTGCGAAGGGGGTTCGTGTCACAGGGCTGTCGTCTGAGGATGGCAGGCTGGCGCAAACCCTGAACTTCAAGTTTCTACACCAGGAGATATCAATGAGCGTACTCGTAGGCAAACAAGCCCCTGACTTCACCGTCCCGGCCGTACTCGGCAATGGCGAGATCGTTGACAGCTTCACCCTGTCCTCGGCCATCAAAGGCAAATACGGCCTGGTGTTCTTCTACCCACTGGACTTCACCTTCGTCTGCCCGTCCGAGCTGATCGCTCTGGACAACCGCATGGCTGACTTCAAGGCCCGCAACGTTGAAGTGATCGCTGTGTCGATCGACTCGCACTTCACTCACAACGCATGGCGCAACACTCCAGTGAACAATGGCGGCATTGGCCAGGTGAAATACACCATGGCTGCCGACATGAAGCACGACATCGCCAAGGCTTACGACGTTGAATCCGAAGGCGGCGTAGCGTTCCGTGGCGCGTTCCTGATCGACGACAAAGGCGTTGTCCGCTCGCAGATCATCAACGACCTGCCGCTGGGCCGTAACATGGAAGAGCTGATCCGTCTGGTCGACGCTCTGCAATTCCACGAAGAGCACGGCGAAGTTTGCCCTGCCAACTGGAAAAAAGGCGACAAAGGCATGAACGCTTCGCCAGAAGGCGTTGCGGCATACCTGACCGAGAACGCTGCTGCCCTGTAAGGCGCAACGTCGAGGTACAAAAAACCGGCCCAAGTGGCCGGTTTTTTTTGCGCAGAATTGTGAGCAGCAATCTCTCGGCATTATTTGTTTCAAATGCCTGGGAAAAAATACTGGATGACTGAACAGTGGTTGGGTAGGGTGATGGTCGAGCGATAACGGGTGAAGAGGGCGATTGCCTTGGCCTGAATCGCGCTTCAGTTCAGTAAGGACGGTGCAATGGATTGCATGATGCAGAAGGGGATTCAAATGCCGAGTAGCTTGGACGTTGCGGATTATTTCCTCTGCTTGGAAGGGCATGAGGGCGAGATCTCCAATCTCAAGATTCAAAAAATGGTTTATTACGCGCAAGGATTCAGTCTGGCAGTCCATGGCGAGGCTCTCTTCCCTGAAAAGCTGGAAGCGTGGATGCACGGGCCAGTGGTTCCGGATCTGTATCGAAGATTCAGCCAATTTGGATCGAGTGCCATTCCTCCTCCAAGTGATTTCAATCCCGATGTTTTCAGTACCAAACAACAAACTCTGCTCAACGAAGTGTTCGACGTTTATGGCCAATTCTCGGCGTGGAAACTGCGTCAGTTGACGCATGAAGAGGCTCCATGGCGTAGAAACTTCAAGGAAGGGGAGTTCAGCCGAGAAATTCCCGCCTGCGAGATGCAGGAGTATTTCCGGGAGCATTTGGTGAACTGAAAAATGGCCAAGTTCAAACGCAGGGAACGCGATGCGGCGGTGATAGTAACGGCACGGACGTCCACAATCGAAATGGACTCATCGGAAGCCCGACCTCCGGTTTTCTCATTTGAGTATTTGCAGAATGGCTGGTGCATTCAGGATTGTGAGGCCGTCGAACGGTCGAAAATGCTTGAGCGTCTCAGGATCTTGGGAAAGATGCCTTGGAGAGAATTGCGCAAGGAGCATAGGCATCGGTATGGATGTGAAACAATTGAGAGAAACAGCCTGAAAGTGGGGATACCTGCTTTTTTAACAGGTGATGTCAGGTTGTTGGTGTTTCGGGCTTTCGAGCGTGTAGCGATGGTGGGTTACAAGAACTATCGGGTGTTTTACGTAGTGTGGATTGATCGAGAATTTAAGCTCTATAAGCATTAACAAAAAAACCGGCCCAAGCGGCCGGTTTTTTTTATGCGAGGGATTTACTCAACGAGGATCAGTCGTCGAAATCTTCCCAGCCGCCCATCTGTTTCCAGCGGTTGACGATACCGCAGAACAGCTCTGCGGTTTTCTCGGTGTCGTAACGCGCGGAGTGCGCTTCACGGCCGTCGAAATCGATGTCCGCTGCCTGACAGGCTTTCGCCAGTACGGTTTGACCGTAGGCCAGACCGGCCAGTGTCGCGGTGTCGAAGCTGGAGAACGGGTGGAACGGGTTGCGCTTCATGTCCAGACGCGCGACGGCGGCGTTGAGGAAGCCGAGGTCGAAGCTGCTGTTGTGGCCAACCAGAATCGCGCGCTTGCAGCCGTTGGCCTTCAGCGCTTTGCGGATGCCACGGAAGATGTCCGTCAGCGCGGTTTCTTCGCTGACGGCCATGCGCAGTGGGTGATCGAGCTTGATCCCGGTGAACTCCAGCGCTGCTGCTTCAATGTTGGCGCCTTCGAACGGCTCAACGCGGAAGAAGTAGGTGTGGTCGGGGTATACGAAACCCTTTTCATCCATGGCGATGGTGGTCGCAGCAATCTCCAGCAACGCGTCGGTGGCCGAGTTGAAGCCACCGGTTTCTACGTCGACGACAACCGGCAGGTAGCCGCGAAAGCGTGCTGCCATCGGGTGACGGGAACCGCCGCCGCCACTTTGACCGTCCAGTTCGTCGTCGAAATGGTCTTCACTCACGCGTGTTCCTCCAGCAGGCGCCAGCGCAGTTTTTCACCGGCGCGCAGCGGGATAACGGTCAGCTCGCCGAAGGGCAGGCTGGTCGGGGCGGTCCATTCTTCACGAACCAGGGTGATGCGATCAGTGTTCGCCGGCAGGCCGTAGAAGCGCGGGCCGTTGAGGCTGGCGAAAGCTTCGAGTTTGTCCAGCGCGTTACGCTGTTCGAAGGCTTCGGCGTACATTTCGATGGCGGCGTACGCGGTGTAGCAGCCGGCGCAGCCGCAAGCGGCTTCTTTGGCGTGCTGGGCGTGCGGTGCCGAATCGGTGCCGAGGAAGAACTTCGCGCTGCCGCTGGTGGCGGCATCGAGCAGGGCTTCCTGATGCGTATTGCGCTTGAGAATCGGCAAGCAATAGAAGTGCGGCCGAATCCCGCCCACCAGCATGTGGTTGCGGTTGTAGAGCAGGTGGTGCGCGGTGATGGTCGCGCCAACGTTGGCCGAAGCCTCGTTGACGAACTGCACGGCGTCAGCGGTGGTGATGTGTTCAAACACTACTTTCAGTGTCGGGAAACGCTCGACCACGCGGCGCATGTGCTCATCGATGAAGATCTTTTCGCGATCGAACACATCGACGTCGCCACGGGTGACTTCTCCGTGGATCAGCAGCGGCATGCCGACTTCGGCCATGGCTTCGATCGCCGGCAGAATCTTGTCGATGCTGGTCACGCCGGAGTCGGAGTTGGTGGTTGCGCCGGCCGGGTACAGCTTGGCGGCGTAGACAAAACCACTGGCCTTGGCTTCACGAATTTCTTCGGGCTGGGTGCGGTCGGTGAGGTACAGCACCATCAGCGGCTCAAAGCGACTGCCGGCCGGGCGGGCAGCGAGAATCCGCTGGCGATAGCCGTCGGCTTCAGCGGCGTTGCGCACCGGAGGTACCAGGTTGGGCATGATGATCGCGCGGCCAAAAGTGCGCGCAACATCGGCAACGGTATTGGTCAACACGGCACCATCGCGAAGATGAATGTGCCAGTCGTCGGGACGCAGCAGGGTCAGGCGGTCGGACATGAGGGGATTCCAGGCGGGTCAAACTGAGGCGAATGCTACCGGAAAAGACTCTTGCAGGCACTCGCTATCAAGTTTTGCGGGAACCTTCCGATATCCCGTAGGTATGCCGTAAACATCGTGTGAATCGGTCTTTGTGTTTCAGAAGCCAATGGAGCCTCCCGTGCGCCAGCGTTATTTAGCCTTGCTCAGTGTGTTTGCCAGCCTCCCCGCGATGGCGCTCACGTACCAGACACGTCTGGAGAACATTGAGTGGACGGTCGCCGGCGACAAGTTCGAATGCCGCCTGACACAGCCGATTACAGATTTTGGCTCGGGTGAGTTCGTGCGCAAGGCCGGCGAGCAGGCGATATTCCGTCTGAACGCCTACAACGCCATGCTGGGCGGCGGTTCGGCGACGTTGCTCGCAGCCGCGGCGCCATGGCAGCCGGGACGCGCTGACATTAATCTGGGCAGCGTCAGAATCGGCAGCGGCAATGTCTTGTTCAACAGTTCGCAGTCTCAGGCTGGCGGTTTGATCAGCGGTCTGCTGGACGGTCGCAGTCCGGTCGTGCGTCGCGCGTCGGGTGATGGTCGGGTCTCGGAAGTGCGCCTGTTGCCAGTCAAATTCAGCAAAGCGTTTAACGACTACCAAACCTGCGTGGCGAAATTGTTGCCGCAGAATTTCGATCAGGTTAAACAGTCGCAAATCGGTTTTCCCGGCGAAGGCACCGATCTCGACGCCGCCGCCAAAGCCAAACTCGCGGTCATGTTGGAATATATGAAGGCTGACCCGACGGTGAATCACATTGAGCTCGACGGCCACTCGGACAACAGCGGCAACCGTCTGACCAACCGTGAACTGTCGCGCCGCCGGGCGCTGGCGGTGGTCGACTACTTCAAGGCCAATGGCATTCAAGAGTCGCAAATCACTGTGCGTTTCCACGGTGAGCAGTATCCGGTCGTGCCCAACACCAGTGCGGCGAACCGGGCGAAGAACCGCCGGGTCAATGTGCACCTTGCGCGGGTTACGCCAGTCGCGGCTCCGGCGCCGCAAGCGAGTACACCCGCGAGCACTGCAGCAACTTCCTGACCCGCCGGTCATCGTCGCGCTCTCGACAGATTCTGTCGCTTTGTCGTCTTAAGCTGTCGCGCCTCTGTAAATTATCGCGTTTGGGCGGTAGACTCCTCGGCTTTCCGTAGAACCCCGTGGAGTGATGGCATGGCGGACGTAAACAAGGTCGTTCTGGCGTATTCCGGCGGCCTGGACACTTCGGTGATCCTCAAGTGGCTGCAGGATACTTATAACTGTGAAGTGGTGACTTTCACCGCTGATCTCGGTCAAGGCGAAGAGGTCGAGCCGGCCCGCGCCAAGGCTCAGGCCATGGGCGTCAAAGAAATCTACATCGACGATCTGCGCGAAGAATTCGTGCGTGATTTCGTGTTCCCGATGTTCCGCGCCAACACCGTTTACGAAGGTGAGTACCTGCTGGGTACCTCCATCGCACGTCCGCTGATCGCCAAACGTCTGATCGAAATTGCCAACGAAACCGGCGCTGACGCCATTTCCCATGGCGCCACCGGCAAGGGCAACGACCAGGTGCGTTTCGAGCTGGGTGCCTACGCACTCAAGCCGGGCGTAAAAGTGATTGCCCCTTGGCGTGAGTGGGATCTGCTGTCCCGCGAGAAGCTGATGGACTACGCCGAGAAGCACGCGATCCCGATCGAGCGTCACGGCAAGAAGAAATCCCCGTACTCGATGGATGCCAACCTGCTGCACATCTCCTATGAAGGCGGCGTGCTGGAAGACACTTGGACCGAGCACGAAGAAGACATGTGGAAATGGACCGTCTCCCCGGAGAACGCTCCCGACAAACCACAGTACCTGGAGCTGACTTACCGTAACGGCGACATCGTTGCGCTGGACGGCGTCGAAATGACCCCGGCCACTGTTCTGGCAACGCTGAACAAGATCGGCGGCGAGCACGGCATCGGTCGTCTCGACATCGTTGAAAACCGTTACGTCGGCATGAAATCCCGTGGCTGCTACGAAACCCCGGGCGGCACCATCATGCTGCGCGCTCACCGCGCCATCGAATCGATCACTCTGGATCGCGAAGTCGCTCACCTCAAAGACGAGTTGATGCCGAAGTACGCCAGCCTGATCTACACCGGTTACTGGTGGAGCCCTGAGCGTCTGATGCTGCAACAGATGATCGACGCGTCGCAGGTCAACGTGAACGGTGTTGTGCGTCTGAAGTTGTACAAAGGCAACGTGATCGTCACTGGCCGCAAGTCCGACGATTCGCTGTTCGATGCCAACATCGCAACCTTCGAAGAAGATGGCGGTGCTTACAACCAGGCCGACGCGGCGGGCTTCATCAAGCTCAACGCGCTGCGCATGCGTATTGCTGCCAACAAGGGCCGCAAACTGTTCTAAGCCCCTCGGGCCTGGAATGAAAGGGCAGCCTTGTCATCGCGACAAGGCTGCCACTGTCCAAATCCTTCCTGATTTTTGCGTTATCTGTGTTCTTCACGATATTCGCCCGCCTTTTAATGTCCTCTCAAAATTGTCGTGATCTGCTGGCTGACGTTGTAGGCGATGTAGAGCGTGCTCGCTGTGCCTTTTTTCGTCTGTTTGCCGGGGCCGAGCGCGATTTGCTTGAGTAATGCGTCTGACACTGGATCAGTCAGAAACACCATGAACCTTACCGATGACCTGCTGGTGACTGTCAGACTTGCCTGCAACTGATCGAATTGCGCCTTGCAGTTCATCGGTCGTACATCAATAACCCGCAGCGCGTTCATGGGTTTGGGCAACTGCACGTGATGTTCGATCCACGGCGGCGTCGCCCAGTCGCTGGGAGTGGGTGGATCGGGTACGTTGCCCGTACGCTCGTACGTTTTCGAAAGAGGATCGTGTTGATGGTCGCTGGATTTGAACTCTTCAAAGGCTTTCAGAAAATTATCGTCCTTGTCGAAGTCAGACGGCGCATAGAGCGATCGGTAGTTGAAGTTCAAGGTAATAAAAAACAAAAACAACAAATAAAACGGAAAGCTGATTAAAAACCATATGTAAATTTCACGTTCATCGTTATCCAGGAAGGGTAGTGACACCGCTGCGGAAGTTTCCGAAATAAACGCGAAGATCGCGATAACCGTCATTGGGTTGGTGATTTTCTTTTTAAAGTTCCGCATGGCGTTGGCTCTATTGATTTTGAGATCGCTGATTTGATTAAGTGTGTGGTTAAAGTTTTGTGGCTTTAATGTTTATATTAAAAATTGCTGTGTGGGTAGAAGTGTCTTGTTTCAGATTTTTTGCAAAGCGAAGTTAGTTGCCGATATTCTCTGCGGTGCGAGGGCAAGCAGCTTTTCAGAACTGTATCCTCATGCCCAATGGCTTGGACGGCGGCGTATTTTTCGGGCGGGCAACGGGTCTGCATGGGGGTTTTGCGCAAAAAAAATCAGCGGGTTAAAACGCACCTGGATGAAGCGAGGAATGCACGTACAGCCCATTCGATAGCGGCAAGTGTATTTCTTGTAGGAATAATCCTCATTGATTGTAGGGAATGTCTTGCGCTGCAAGTGCAAGAGAACTGCGCTGTGCCACGAGTGAATTGACTAGGCTATTGTGCGGGCTCTAAAAATCGAACAGCGAAATTGGACCTGCCCATGAATAAAGTGCTGATCGTGGATGATCACCCCGTCATTCGTCTTGCGGTACGTATGCTGATGGAGCGTCATGGCTACGAAGTGATTGCTGAAACCGATAATGGTGTCGATGCATTGCAACTGGCGCGCGAACAAATGCCGGATATCGTGATTCTGGACATTGGAATTCCAAAACTGGACGGACTGGAAGTTATTGCACGACTCAGTTCGGTGGCCATGCCGATGAAAGTTCTGGTGCTGACTTCACAGGCCCCCGGACACTTCTCCATGCGTTGCATGCAGTCGGGCGCGGCGGGTTATGTGTGTAAACAACAGGATCTGACGGAGTTGCTCAGCGCCATCAAAGCCGTACTCTCCGGTTACAGTTATTTTCCGAATCAAGCGCTGCATACCGTGCGTACCAGTCTGGGCAATGCCAGTGAAGCCGATATGGTCGATCGCCTTTCCGGACGAGAGATGATGGTGTTGCAACAGTTGGCGCGGGGCAAAACCAACAAGGAGATCGCCGACGGCATGTTTTTGAGCAATAAAACGGTCAGTACGTACAAGACCCGTTTATTGCTGAAACTCAATGCTCGCTCACTGGTTGACCTCATCGAGCTGGCGCAACGCAACGGACTGGTCTGAGCATGACCAACGCTGACGTAATCATGGGCGATCGAATTCAGCGACCAGTAGAAAGTAAAAAGCCTCCGTTTCGGGAGGCTTTCAAGTGTCAGTCATCAAAATCGTATTCGGCCAATTGCTTTTGCAGTCGGCGCTCCTCAAGCAGGTTATCGATGGTGCGGCGTTTACTCAGATTGGTCTTGGCGACCTCGACGACCGGTTCGGCATCATCAGCGTCCACGGCTACAAAATCTTCGTCAGCTTCTTCCAGTTGCTCTTTGCTGGTACTCATAGGTTAACTCCAGGCTAAGAGGGGCCTTTGGCGCTCCTTATATCGACAATCCTGCGGCGGGTAAAAAAGATTTTTTCAATCGGCGAATCGATAAACCCAATAGCCAGTCAATCGTCGGACGTTTTCGCTTTGTATTCGCACAGATCTTCGATTCGACAGCTGCCACAGCGCGGCTTGCGGGCCAGACACACATAGCGTCCGTGAAGAATCAGCCAGTGATGGGAATCGAGCAGGAATTCCTTGGGTACAAATTTCATCAGCTTCTTTTCCACCTCAACCACATTTTTGCCGGGGGCGATGCCGGTGCGGTTGCTGACGCGGAAAATGTGCGTGTCGACGGCCATGGTCAATTGGCGAAACGCGGTGTTGAGCACCACGTTGGCGGTTTTACGGCCAACGCCGGGCAGGGCTTCGAGCTCTTCGCGGGTCTGCGGGACTTCACCGCCATGAAGTTCGACCAGCATGCGGCAGGTCTCGATGACGTTTTTCGCTTTGCTGTTGTAGAGGCCGATGGTCTTGATGTATTCGGAGAGGCCTTCGACGCCCAAGGCATGAATGGCGGCGGGCGTATTGGCAATCGGGAACAGTTTCGCCGTGGCCTTGTTGACGCCGACGTCGGTCGACTGCGCCGAAAGAATCACCGCTATCAGCAGTTCGAAGGGCGAGGAGTAGGCCAGTTCAGTCTTCGGCTCGGGATTGTCTTCATGCAGTCGGCGAAAGATCTCAAGACGTTTTGCAGCATTCATGGGCGATGCGTTTCCTTGGAAATAGAGTTCGGGCGCGTCCACGCCTGACGGGCCGCGAGCAGCAGCCCCAATACAATAAAGGCGCCAGGCACCAGCGTTGCCAGATGCAGCCCTTCGCCGAATAAAACAAGACCTGAGCCATGCGCGGACAACCCACGGCCAAGGCTTCCCTGCCCGATAAGTTCACGCAGCGCGGCGAGCACCAGCATCAAACCGCCAAACAATGCGCAAAGCTTGAAGCGCTGCGCCAGCGGTTGGCGGAAGAAGCCGTTGTGTTCAAGCACCACGCACTGCAAGGCGATCAATCCGCCATAGAGGCCGAACGACTGATGCCACGCCAGGAGCCAGCGTTGCGCCAACAGATCGGCACAACTGGCCAACGTTGCAGCAAGCAACGCACTGGCCAGCAAGGCACTTCCATCTGTCAGGCGCGAACGCAGCGGTGACATGGCCAAAGCATAAATGCCGACCACAACGACGAACATCAACATCGTGCCCAACGCACCGGCCAAAGAAACGGTGGTGCCCAGCAATAGCACCAGCATCAGTGAGTTGGACAGGTTCATGTACCGCTTCCCAGCAATGCGCTTCGATGCTCGTCAAAGTAGCGCAATGCATCGTGGATCGCGTTGATGGCTGCGCGGGAAGTAATGGTCGCCCCGGCCATTTGGTCGAATTGCCCCTGATCTTTTTTCAATGCCCAGCCAGCGTCATTCGGTTCGCCGCGTGATTTGCCAGTGAATACCTGAAGCCAGTGGTTCGGCCAATCGCCAATGGGCCCGCCGAGTGCCGGGGTTTCGTTTTGCTTGAGGGTTTTCACGCCGAGCAATTTGCCGTTGGTATCGATGGCGATCAGCAATTCGATGGCAGCGGCGTAACCTTCGGTCTGATTGCGCAGTAACACTGCAACGGTCTGGCCATTTCTGGTTGCACGGTAACCCGCTGTAAGCGTGCTGTGGCTCAGCCCCTTATCGGTCAGCGGAAGCGGCTGTTCCAGCGGTTGGTTGTCGTAGCTGTCGGCGGGCAGCATGTCGAGCAGTTTGCGGCTGTCGGCCAAACGGTGTTCGGCAGCGATCTGCGGTGCACTGTTGCGTTGCAGCAGATACGTCGTGCCTATGCCGATCACCGCCAACAACAATAGCGTCAGTGCGCTGGCCGTGCGGTTCATGGGCTCACCTGTGGCTGACGGCTAGCGGCAAACCGTTCCAGCGCCGGCACGCAAAGGTTCATCAACAGCACGGCAAACGCGACGCCATCCGGGTAACCGCCCCACGTGCGAATCAGATAGGTCAGCAGGCCGACGCCGACGCCAAACAGCAATCTGGCAAGCGCCGTTCTGGCACCCGAGACAGGTTCGGTGATGATGAAGAACGCACCGAGCATGGTCGCGCCGCTGAGCAGGTGAAACAGCGGCGATCCATGGGAATCCGATCCCGATCCGTTCCAGCACAGCATGCTGATCACAAAAAGGCTGGCGAGCATGCCGACCGGCGCGTGCCAGGCGATCACTCGTCGCTGCAGCAAAAACAGCCCGCCGGCGAGAAACGCCAGATTCACCCATTCCACGCCGCGACCGCCGAAACGCCCGAAGGCCGAATCACTTGCGAACAGCTCATCCATGGTCAGGCTTTTGTTGATGTGCAGACTGTCCAGTGCGGTGGCCTGTACCCACGCATCCGGCGCCTGACCGATGTTGAAAACCTGTTGAAAGCTTGTCGTCAGATCCAGGCCATGGGCGGGCCAATGAGTCATCGGCTGCGCAAACATCACCATCGCCAAAGCAAAACCGAGCATCGCCGGATTGAACGGATTTTTGCCGACACCGCCGTACAAATGCTTGCCGAACAGCAAACCCGCAGCCACCGCCGTCACCGTCAGCCACCACGGGCAATAGGGCGGCAGGGCGGCAGCGAGCAATGTGGCACTGACGATCGCGCTGCCATCACTTAGCGTCGGCTGTAAGGGTTGACGGCGCAGGCGAGTGACAATCGCCTCGACAATCAAAGCGGTGGTAACAGCCAGAATCAGGTTGATCAACACGCCCCAACCGTACAACCAGAACAACGCCAGCAGCCCCGGCAACAGGGCCAGCAGCACAAGCTTCATCGCTTGTTGCAGGCGCTCGTCCGGTGCCTCAAGGGGCGACATGGTCTTGCACCTGGCGCTCGGCGCTTTGCAGGCGGGCGCGGGCCTTGTCGAGGATGTCGTCGGGCGTGTCGGCGCGGCGTTCGAGTTTGTTGAGGTCGGCGCGGGCGTAGGCCAATTCGGTTTTTAGTTGGCGAAGCTGGCTGTCGATCGGGCGTTTTTCGACGCGCACCAAGTCAGGCACTGGTTGATCGCTTGTGGCTTCGGCGTTGTGCAACGCTTGTTCGGCGTCGCGCAGTGCGTGTTCCAGTGTGGCGATCTGCTCCGGTGATGCTTCGGCGGTTTGCGCTTTTTTCAGCTCGGCGCGGCGCATCGCCAACTGGATTTTCGCGCGTTTCAGGTCGGCATCTTTCGCGGGGGCCGGTGCTGCAACTGCCGGGGCGTTGCTTTCCAGTTGCGCCAAGGCCTGTTCCGCCGCTTCAAATTGTTGCTGGAGCACGATCAATTGCGACTGTTGCTCAAAGGTCGGTGGATGGCCGAAGGCTTTCAGCGATTTGTGCAGTTGCGCACGGCTCATCGCCACATCGATCTTGGCTTTTTTCAGTGCGGCATCGGCGGTCGCGGTTTTCTGTGCGCGCACGCGCTCCAGCGCAGCCTGCACTGGATCCGACGCGGTCGCCTCAGGCTGAGCAGCACGTTTGGCGCGGGCTTCACGTTCAGCCTGCTTTTGCTGTTCTTCGCGCAGCAATCGGTCATTGCGTCGCTCGAATCGCAGGCGCGCGTGATCGCGTTTGGCGGCGCGCGCGCGTTGTTCTTCAAGACTGAAGGCCAAGCCGCCCACCACCGGCAACGTGCTCAAAGGCAGAGGATGCATTTCGATGCAATCCACCGGGCACGGCGCCACACACAGGTCGCAACCGGTGCACTCATCGATGATCACCGTGTGCATCAATTTCGCCGCGCCAACGATGGCATCGATCGGGCAGGCCTGAATGCATTTGGTGCAGCCGATGCATTCGGCTTCGCGGATATAGGCGACTTGCGGCGGCGCCGAACCGCGACTGATATCCAGTTCCAGCACCGGCACTTTCAACAGCTCGGCCAACGCTGCGATGGTTTCGTCGCCACCGGGCGGGCATTTGTTGATCGGCTCGCCGTCAACGATGCCTTGCGCGTAGGGTTTGCATCCGGGATGGCCACACTTGCCGCATTGGGTCTGCGGCAGGAGGGCATCGATGCGTTGAATCAGACTCATGTTTTGATCAGTCCACTGAATCCGAGAAAAATCACTGCGATCAATCCGGCGCCGATCAAGTCGATCGGCAAGCCGCGAAAGGGCAGGGGAATGTCGTTGTCGGCGGTGCGCTCACGCAAATCGCAGAACAGGCTCAGCACCAGCCAGAAACCCAGCCCGGCGCCGAGGCTCAGCGCTGTCGCGTGCAGCAGGCCTTGATCGTTTTGCGCATTGATCAGCGCCAGTCCAAGCGCACCGGCATTGCCCAACAACAGCGGCCATAACCCTTCGAAAGGCAAATTCGGCCGCCAGCGCGCCAACAGTTTCAACAGCGGTGCGATCAGCAGCACGCTCACCGGCAGAAACACGAACAGGCGCAGCGCCTCAAGTTGCAGCGGCACCAGCAGCCAATGCCAGATCGCGTAACCGATGACGCCGACGATCAACATCAGACACAACGTCGCCAGCCCCAGCGCATGCACCTGCCGGCGACTTCCCGCCAACAGCGGATCGACGCCCAGCGGCCAGTGCAACACGAAGTTGTTGAGCAGCGCAGCACTGATGAGCGTAAGCACAAGTTCAGTCATGGTTCTGCCAGCGAAACGGGCGGCTGTCTCTTAAGGTTAGGCATTATCCGGCCAGATATGAAAAATCCCACAGGCATGCCGGGCACGCCTGTGGGATCGATTCACCGCCGAGTGTTACTTGATGCGTTGACCCGGCTTGGCGCCGCTGTCAGGGCTCAGCAAGTAGATTTCTTCACCGCCAGGGCCGGCTGCCATGACCATGCCTTCGGAGATACCGAACTTCATTTTCCGCGGCTTGAGGTTGGCGATCATCATGGTCAGACGGCCGTCGAGCTTGGACGGATCCGGGTAAGCGCTCTTGATCCCCGAGAACACGTTGCGTTGCTCGTCACCGATATCCAGGGTCAGGCGCAGCAGCTTGTCGGCACCTTCCACGTGTTCGGCTTTGACGATCAGCGCAACGCGCAGGTCGATCGCGGCGAAAGCGTCGAAGTCGATTTCCGCCGACAGCGGATCCTTGGCCAGTTCGCCATTGCCCGCAGGGGCGGCGGCACCGGTGTCGGTCTGGCTGGCGGTCAGGTCTTCTTTCGAGGCGTCGGTCATGGCTTGGATTTTTACCGGGTCGATGCGGGTCATCAACGGCTTGAACTCGTTCAGTTGATGATTGGCCAGCAGGGTCGCGTGGTCGTTCCAGGTCAGCGGGGCGACGTTGAGGAACGCCTCGGCATCGGCGGCCAGCAGCGGCAGCACCGGTTTGAGGAAGATCACCAGTTGGCGGAACAGGTTGATGCCGGTGGCACAGATCGCCTGGACTTCATCGTGTTTGCCTTCCTGCTTGTTCAACGACCACGGCGCCTTGTCGGCAATCCAGGCGTTGGCGCGGTCGGCGAGACCCATGATTTCACGCATGGCGCGGGCGAAGTCGCGGGCTTCATAGGCATCGGCAATGCTTGGCGCGGCGGCGAGGAAAGCCTCGGTCAGCTCTGGCGCAGCATTGTTGTCGACCAGCAGGCCGGCGTTGCCTTTTTGAATGAAACCGGCGCAACGGCTGGCGATGTTGACGACTTTGCCGACCAGGTCGGAGTTGACCTTCTGCACGAAGTCTTCGAGGTTCAGGTCGAGGTCGTCAACGCCACGGCCCAGCTTGGCCGCGTAGTAGTAGCGCAGGTATTCCGGCGACAGGTGATCCAGATACGTGCGGGCCTTGATGAACGTGCCGCGCGACTTGGACATTTTCTGGCCGTTGACGGTCAGGTAGCCGTGCACGTTGATGCCGGTCGGCTTGCGGTAGCCCGCGCCTTCAAGCATCGCTGGCCAGAACAGCGCGTGGAAGTTGACGATGTCCTTGCCGATGAAGTGGTACAGCTCGGCGCTGGAATCCTTGGCCCAGAACGCGTCGAAATCCAGCTCCGGCGTGCGGTCGCAAAGATTCTTGAAGCTGGCCATGTAGCCGATCGGTGCATCCAGCCACACGTAGAAGTACTTGCCCGGCTCGCCCGGAATCTCGAAACCGAAATACGGCGCATCGCGGGAGATGTCCCACTGTTGCAGGCCAGCGTCCAGCCATTCGGCGATTTTGTTGGCGACGGCGTCTTGCAAGGTGCCGCTGCGGGTCCAGGCTTGCAGCATTTCCTGGAAGTCCGGCAGTTTGAAGAAGAAGTGCTGGGAATCCTTGAGCACCGGGGTGGCGCCAGAGATCGCCGACTTCGGATCCTTCAGATCAGTCGGGGCGTAGGTCGCACCGCATTTTTCGCAGTTGTCACCGTACTGGTCTTCGGTGCCGCATTTCGGGCAAGTGCCCTTGATGAAGCGGTCGGCCAGGAACATTTTCTTTTCCGGGTCGAAATACTGGGTGATCGAGCGCTGGGCGATGTGCCCGGCGTCACGCAGCTTGATGTAGATCTGGCTCGACAGCTCACGGTTTTCTTCAGCGTGAGTTGAGTGGAAGTTGTCGAAATCAACCAGGAACTCGGCAAAGTCGGCGCTGTGTTCAGCCTGCACGTTGGCGATCAGTTGTTCCGGGGTGATGCCTTCCTTTTCCGCGCGCAGCATGATCGCCGAACCGTGGGCGTCGTCGGCGCAAACGTAGATGCATTGATTGCCGCGATGCTTCTGGAAGCGCACCCACATATCGGTCTGGATGTATTCCAGCATATGGCCAAGGTGAATCGAACCGTTGGCGTAGGGCAGGGCGCTGGTGACGAGGATCTTGCGTGGTTCGGACATGTGGGGCTTCGCTACTTGATGAAACGGAGGTCGGCCACTATAAAGCGCTGGCGCATATTTTTCACCCCTGCGCCGCTGGGTACTTTGAGTGCATTTGTGGCGAGGGGATTTATCCCCGATGGGTGGCGAAGCCACCCCAAAACCAGACTACTCGGTAAATCAGGCATACCGTGTTCAATGATTTCACGACTGCTGCGCAGCCGGTCGGGGATAAATCCCCTCACCACAACGGTTTTCCAGCTCAACTGATGTGTTTGGCTATAAATCTCCTGAACTCAAATGAATCAGCGCGGTACGATACCCACCATCTTTTCCCAGTCTTGTTATCGGAGTTGCCCATGAGCGCCGTCACTCGCGCAGCGGTGGAAGCCGTCCTCAGCCAATACACCGACCCTTACCTGAACCAGGATCCGGTCAGCGCCGGATGCGTGAAAAACATCGAGATCGTCGGTGATCGCGTCAATGTGCAGCTGGAAATCGGTTACGCCGCCGGTCTGTTCAAGAGCGGCTGGGCGCAATTGCTGCAACTGGCCATCGAAAACCTCGACGGCGTGGTGATTGCCAGGGTTGAAGTCAACACGGTGATCGCCGCGCACAAGGCGCAGGCGCAGATCCCGGGCCTGGCCAACGTCAAGAACGTGGTCGCCGTGGCCTCCGGCAAGGGCGGTGTGGGCAAGTCGACCACCGCCGCCAACCTCGCGCTGGCACTGGCCCGTGAAGGCGCCAAGGTCGGCATTCTCGACGCCGATATCTACGGCCCGAGCCAAGGCATCATGTTCGGCATCCCCGAGCGCACCCGCCCGGAGGTCAAGGATCAGAAGTGGTTCGTGCCGCTCAAGGCCCACGGTGTCGAAGTCATGTCGATGGCGTTCCTCACCGACGACAACACGCCGATGGTCTGGCGCGGCCCGATGGTTTCCGGCGCGTTGCTGCAACTGGTCACGCAAACCGCGTGGGGCGATCTGGATTATCTGGTCATCGACATGCCGCCAGGCACCGGCGATATCCAGCTGACCCTGGCGCAGAAGGTTCCGGTGGCCGGGGCGGTAATCGTCACTACGCCGCAGGATCTGGCCCTGCTTGACGCGCGCAAAGGCGTGGAAATGTTCCGCAAGGTCAACATTCCGGTGCTGGGCGTGGTGGAAAACATGGCCGTGCACATCTGCTCGAACTGCGGGCATGCCGAGCATCTGTTCGGTGAGGGCGGCGGTGAGAAACTGGCGACGCAGTACGGCGTTGAGCTACTGGCTTCGCTGCCGTTGTCGATGCTGATCCGCGAACAGGCCGATGGCGGCAAGCCAACAGTGATCGCCGAGCCGGACAGCCAGATTGCCATGGTCTACCAAGAACTGGCCCGCCACGTTGGCGCGCGGATTGTGTTGCAGGAAGCGGCATCGCCGGCGATGCCGAACATCACCATCAGCGACGATTGATCGAAAAAGATCGCAGCCTGCGGCAGCTCCTACAGAAATCCCATGTAGGAGCTGCCGCAGGCTGCGATCTTTTGATCTTGCTTCAGATACGCAAGCCGCCATCCATCTCCAGAATCCGCCCGGTGTAGTAGTCGTTCTCGAAGATATACGCCGCCGAATGCGCGATCTCTTCCGGCTTGCCCATGCGTTTGAGCGGAATCCCCGAGGTCATCTTCTCCAGCGCTTCCGGCTTCATGCCCAGGGTCATCTCGGTTTCGATGAAGCCCGGCGCAATCCCCGCCACACGAATCCCGTAACGCGCCAATTCCTTAGCCCACGTCACCGTCGCCGCTGCCACGCCAGCCTTGGCCGCCGAATAGTTGGTCTGGCCAACGTTGCCCGCCCGCGAGATCGACGAGATGTTGATGATCGCGCCGCTGTTCTTCAGCTCGACCATTTTCGCCGCCACTTCACGGGTGCAAAGGAACACGCCGGTCAGGTTGACGTCGATCACGGCCTGCCACTGTGCCAGGCTCATCTTGGTCATCTCGCCGTCCTTGACCTTCAACAGCAGGCCATCACGGAGGATCCCGGCGTTGTTGATCAGGCCGTGGATCGCGCCGAAATCGGCGGCCACCTGAGCGACCATGTGCTCGACCTGTTCTTCATTGGCGACGTTGCACAGATAGCTGCGCGCCTCGACGCCCTTGGCTATACACGCCGCGACCGCGTCGTCGAGTTTTTCCTGATTGAGGTCGACGAGCGCAAGCTTCGCGCCCTTGCCAGCGAAATACTCGGCCATGGAGCGGCCCAAACCCTGGCAACCGCCAGTGATAATGATTACTTTGTCGTTGAGTTGCATTCGCATGCCCCGATAGCAGGTCTGAGTAGTTTTTATTGTCAGCGACTCCCGATCTGCACCGCCGTGGCTGGTTTGCACATGAGAATTGCCCGATGGCGTGACCGAAACTTTCTTCCGGGCGCCTGTCCGTTTTTTCGACGGATTCTATTTAAGGAGTCATAAATTGAGCGTTGAAGTGGCCAAGAATGCCCGAGAATTGCTTCTCAAGGAATACCGTGGAGTGCTGTCGACGCACTCCAAATCGATGCCCGGTTTTCCCTTTGGCTCCGTGGTGCCGTACTGCCTCGACGAGCAGGGCCGCCCGCTGATCCTCATCAGCCGCATCGCCCAGCACACCCACAACCTGCAGAAAGACCCGAAATGCTCGCTGTTGGTGGGTGAGCGTGAAGCCGACGACGTGCAAGCCGTTGGTCGCCTGACCTATCTCGCCGAAGCGCAAAAGCTCGAAGACGGCGCTGCGATTGAAGCCGCCGCCGAGCGTTACTACCGCTACTTCCCGGATTCGCAGAACTATCACAAGGCCCACGATTTCGATTTCTGGGTGCTGACTCCGGTGCGCCATCGTTACATCGGCGGTTTCGGCGCGATTCACTGGATCGATCAAGTGACGCTGGCCAACCCGTTCGCCGGCAAGGGCGAGATCAGCATGGTCGAGCACATGAACAGCGACCACGCCAAAGCCATCGCGCACTACGTCGACCTCGCCGGTCTGCCGAAAACCGTGCCGGCGCAATTGGCGGGCATCGACACCGAAGGCATGCACCTGCGCATCGGTCAGGCGCTGTACTGGCTGCAGTTCCCAGCACCTTGTAATACGCCGACACAAGTGCGCGAAGCCTTGGTTTCTCTGGCTCACGCCGAGGTCTGGCCAAAAAATGAAGTGGCCGACGCTTGAATTCACGAAAGGCCGACGTCATCTAAGGCTTACTGCAAGGCATTTCTTGCGTTGAGGAAACTTTGATGCGCCCTTTTCTGTTGCTCTTTCTGCTGTTTCCGGTGCTGGAGCTGTTCGTATTCGTCAAAGTGGCAGGGGCTATCGGGTTTTTCCCGGCCCTGCTGCTGATCATTGTCGGCTCGATGTTCGGTGTGTTCGTGCTGCGCGTCGCCGGTCTGGCCACGGCACTGCGTGCCCGTGAAAGCCTGAACCGCGGCGAACTGCCTGCGCAAACCATGCTCGAAGGCCTGATGCTGGCACTGGCCGGTGGTCTGCTGATCCTGCCGGGCTTTATCAGCGACGTGGTCGGTCTGGTCATGCTGCTGCCGTTCACGCGTCGTTTGCTGGCGAACAAAATGCGCCAGCGCGCCGAAGAACAGGCAATCCGCCAGCGCGCCTTTGCTGACGATCTGCAACCGCGTGGCGGTCCCGCACCGCGTCAGCCTCTGGGCCGCGAGGGTGATGTGATCGAGGGCGAGTTCGAACACCGCGATCCCAAGTAACGTCTGTATCGACACGGCACCTTCGGGTGCCGTGTTCGTTTGGGGCTGATTTTGTCCGCAGAATCCGCGAAATTTTTTTCGCCTCGCCCTTGTAATAAGCTTATGCGCCCTTATGTATCGGTCACCGAAAGGTTTCTGGCATTTGCGCCAGTCAGTCTTCCGCGTCTCGCTCGACGAGGCGCAACCGGCGAAGGCCGGATTTGTTAAACCCGCCGGGACTACACCGGCCGATGAAAACCACAATTAGGAGAGATCGACAATGAAGCTTCGTCCTCTGCATGACCGCGTCGTAATCCGTCGCAGCGAAGAAGAAAAGAAAACCGCTGGCGGTATCGTCCTGCCAGGTTCGGCTGCTGAAAAAGCCAACCACGGTGTGATTCTCGCTGTAGGCCCGGGCAAAGCTCTGGAAAACGGCGAAGTGCGCGCACTGTCCGTTAAAGAAGGCGACAAGGTTGTGTTCGGTCCTTACTCCGGCAGCAACACAGTGAAAGTCGACGGCGAAGACCTGCTGGTAATGAGCGAGAACGAAATCCTCGCTGTTATCGAAGGCTGATACCCCCGTTCATTTTCCCGCTACTACAAAGTATTTAAGGAATATCGATCATGGCTGCTAAAGAAGTTCTGTTTGGCGATTCCGCCCGTAAAAAAATGCTCAAGGGCGTCAACGTCCTGGCTGACGCAGTAAAAGCGACCCTGGGCCCGAAAGGCCGTAACGTGATCATCGAGAAGAGCTTCGGCGCTCCGACCATCACCAAGGACGGCGTTTCCGTCGCCAAAGAAATCGAACTCGAAGACCGTTTCGAAAACATGGGCGCGCAGCTGGTCAAAGACGTTGCCTCCCGTGCCAACGATGACGCTGGTGACGGTACTACTACCGCTACCGTTCTGGCTCAGTCGATCGTCAACGAAGGCCTGAAAGCCGTCGCTGCCGGCATGAACCCGATGGACCTGAAGCGCGGTATCGACAAAGCGACCATCGCTATCGTCAAAGAGCTGAAGAACCTGTCCAAGCCTTGCGCTGACACCAAGGCCATCGCTCAGGTAGGCACCATCTCCGCCAACTCCGACAGCTCCATCGGCGACATCATTGCCGAAGCCATGGAAAAAGTCGGCAAAGAAGGCGTGATCACCGTTGAAGAAGGCACTGGCCTGGAAAACGAACTGTCGGTTGTTGAAGGCATGCAGTTCGACCGTGGCTACCTGTCCCCGTACTTCGTCAACAAGCCAGAAACCATGGTTGCCGAGCTGGACAGCCCGCTGATCCTGCTGGTCGACAAAAAGATCTCGAACATCCGCGAAATGCTGCCAGTACTGGAAGCCGTTGCCAAAGCCGGCCGTCCACTGCTGATCGTTTCCGAAGACGTTGAAGGCGAAGCCCTGGCGACGCTGGTTGTGAACAACATGCGTGGCATCGTTAAAGTCGCAGCCGTCAAGGCTCCAGGCTTCGGCGACCGTCGCAAGGCCATGCTGCAGGACATCGCTGTTCTGACCGGCGGTACCGTTATCTCCGAAGAAATCGGCCTGAGCCTGGAAGCAGCAACCCTGGAAAACCTGGGTAGCGCTAAAAAGGTCAGCATCTCTAAGGAAAACACCATCATCGTTGACGGTGCTGGCGTTGAAGCAGACATCCAGGCGCGTATCACTCAGATCCGTGCCCAGGCTGCTGAAACTTCCTCGGACTACGACCGTGAAAAACTGCAAGAGCGTCTGGCCAAGCTGTCCGGCGGCGTTGCAGTGATCAAGGTTGGCGCTGGTTCCGAAGTAGAAATGAAAGAGAAGAAAGCCCGCGTTGAAGACGCCCTGCACGCAACCCGTGCAGCCGTTGAAGAAGGCGTGGTACCTGGCGGTGGCGTTGCGCTGATCCGCGCTCTGCAAACCCTGAACGACCTGAAAGGCGACAACGCTGATCAGGACGTTGGTATCGCTGTTCTGCGCCGCGCTGTTGAAGCTCCGCTGCGTCAGATCGCTGCCAACAGCGGTGACGAGCCAAGCGTTGTGGTCAACGAAGTCAAGAACGGCACCGGTAACTTCGGTTACAACGCTGCGACTGGCGAATACGGCGACATGATCGAAATGGGCATCCTGGATCCAACCAAGGTGACTCGTTCCGCTCTGCAAGCTGCATCGTCGATCGGCGGTCTGATCCTGACCACCGAAGCTGCAGTCGCTGACGCGCCGAAGAAAGACGGCGGCGCTGGCGGCGGCATGCCAGACATGGGCGGCATGGGTGGCATGGGCGGCATGATGTAAGCCAGCCTTACCCCGTAACGAAAAACCCCGCTGACGCGAGTCAGCGGGGTTTTTTATTGTCCTTCAAAAGATCACAAGCAAAAGATCGCAGCCTTCGGCAGCTCCTACAGGGGATCGCGAACATCTGTAGGAGCTGCCGAAGGCTGCGATCTTTTGATCTCCATTCAGGCACTGATTGGTTGTGTTTTGACGACCGCCTCAGCCCTCACCGCCGGGCGATACAGCACCCAGTAATACGACCCCAGACAAATCAGCCAGCAGAAAATCGCCGTCCACACGTTGTGCGAAAAGAAGTGCGCACCCTGCATCATCCGGCTGATCGAAAACACCGAACCCAACGCAAAGGCAAAGATAAACGCCTGCCTGGCCAAACGCGGACGACGATCACGCAGCACGAAAAACAGCGCAAACAAGGTAAACCCGGTAGCCGCATGCCCACCCGGCCAGCAACGCCCCGGCTTGTCGGTCTGCGGACGGTGTTCCATGAGCTTGCTGTAAGTCTCATGGCCACCAAACTGTTCAAGGCTCCACGGGCATTGCACCGCCGTCATGGCTTTGACCGGTGTGACAAACGAAGTCGCCAGCCCCAGCGACAGCACCAGACAGCCCAGTTCACGCTTGAACGGTTTCAGCCGCTCTATAAAAAACGCGCCAATGAAACCAAAGATCGCAAACACCGAAAACGCAATCACCACCTCCTTGGCGCGGTCATGCAGGATGTCTTCGAGAAAGTAACTGTGTCGCCCGATAAAATCACCCGCGACCGGGTCGTAAAACAGTTGAGCCAGGTACATGTCCAGATCGGTCAGTTCGAGCAGTACCAGAATGATCGCCGCAACAGCGGGTATTCCCAGGCACCACCAGAAATTCAGCGGCCGGGGAGCGGGGCGGGCAGAGGTCGACACCATGGGTAATTCCTTGGTCGGTAAGTGTGTTCTGAGGAGCGCAACCGCGGGGAGTCTGCGCGCGCTGGCGTCGCTGATTTGTTAATCGAAAGTGAAAAAAACGTTGGCGGCCACAATGAACGTTTTTCTCGCAAAACAACCCAACACACGCCTAGCCGTCAGCCACACTTGGCCGTAAGCTGCGCGGGCCAAGACGGCCATTACTGTGTACGGAAGAGGTGCCCATGCGAATTCTGGTGGTCGAAGACAACCGCGACATCCTCGCCAATCTGGCCGATTATCTGGGCCTCAAGGGCTATACCGTCGATTGCGCGCAGGACGGACTGTCGGGCCTGCATCTGGCCGCGACCGAACATTACGACCTGATCATTCTCGACATCATGTTGCCGGGCATCGACGGCTACACCCTGTGCAAGCGCCTGCGTGAAGATGCGCGCCGCGACACGCCGGTGATCATGCTCACCGCTCGCGATCAACTCGATGACCGTTTGCAGGGCTTCAAGTCCGGTGCCGACGATTACCTGATCAAGCCGTTCGCTTTGTCCGAACTGGCTGCGCGGGTCGAAGCAGTCATGCGCCGCGCGCAAGGTGGCGGACGCCGGGCGTTGCAGGTTGGCGAGCTGAATTACGACCTCGACACGCTGGAAGTGACCCGCGAAGGCAAGTTGCTCAAGCTCAACCCGGTGGGCCTCAAATTGCTCGCGGTGTTGATGCAGAAGAGCCCGCACGTACTGCGTCGCGAGGTGCTTGAAGAAGCGCTGTGGGGCGACGACTGCCCGGACAGCGACAGCCTGCGCAGCCATGTGCACCAGTTGCGTCAAGTGATCGACAAACCGTTCGCCAAACCACTGCTGCATACCGTGCACGGCGTGGGTTACCGCCTGGCCGATGCGTAATGGAGTTTAGACAGAGCCTTTCGCAACGGATCATCATCGCTTTTGCATTGATGAGTGCGCTGGTGGCCGGCGCGTTTGCCATGGGCATTGTCGCCACGGTGCATCTGGTCGAAGAGAAACTGATTTCGGCGGGCCTGGGCGGCGACTTGCAGCGCTTGCTGTTGATGGACAACGTTTCGGACTGGAGCCATCGCCCCGAGCCGGATCAATTGTTCTATTTCAGCGGCGGGCCGGGCGATTTCGAACTGCCTAAAGATCTGCGTCACCTTGATTCCGGTTTCCACGAAGTGTTCCGCGAGCAGCTGTCGTATCACGCGATGGTCGAGATCGTCGACGGTCGGCGTTACGTGTTGCTGCAGGATCAAAGTGATTTCGAAGAGCGCGAGCGCGTGCTGTTCGCCGTGGTGCTGGTGGGCTTTGTGCTCAGTCTGGCGCTGGCGGTGTTCCTCGGCTGGGTGCTCGCGCGCAAGGTAATGGCACCGGTGGTGCGCCTGGCGCGCCAGGTTCGCCATCGCGACCAATTACTTGGGCTGGCGCCACCGTTGGCGCCGGATTATGCCGCTGACGAAGTTGGGGAACTGGCGGTGGCATTTGACGCCACGCTGGGGCGCCTGCGTCAGGCCCTGACCCGTGAGCGGCTGTTTACCAGCGACGTCAGCCATGAGCTGCGCACGCCGTTGATGGTTCTGGCCAGTTCCTGTGAGCTGCTGCTGGAAAACCCGGCGATCGACGCACGCGGCCGTTCGCAGGTCGAGCGCATCGCCCGCGCCAGCGAAGAAATGCGCGAACTGGTGCAAACCTTCCTGATGCTCGCCCGAGCCCAGCGTGAAGACGCGGGTGCAGCGCCTCAGCAAAGCCTCTCGCAAGTCGCTGAAGGGTTACTGTGTGTGTGGCGTGAGCCGATTGAATCCAAGGGCTTGAGGCTGGATTTTGCCGCCGGCCAACCCACGCAGACCCGTTTCAATGCGACCTTGTTGGGGGCGGTGATGGGCAACCTGCTGCGCAACGCCTGCCACTACACCGAAAAAGGTTTTATTCGCCTGACGCTGACCGGCAACGGCTTTATCGTCGAAGACTCCGGCGTGGGCATTCCGGAGGAAAAACGCGAGGCGATGTTTCAGCCTTTCGTGCGCGGGGCCGAGAAACGCGGCGAGGGTCTGGGACTCGGATTGTCGCTGGTGCAGCGCATCTGCGAGAACGAGGGCTGGAGTGTCAGTTTGAGCACGATGGAACCCAATGGCTGCCGCTTCGAAGTGGATCTTGGCAAACTTTGAAGCCCGTAGTGGCCCCGCGCTACTCCCGCTTACCTGTCTAAATCCTGTATAACTCTGAAATAGTTTGACGGTTTACCCAACGAAATTTTCACAATTGGATGACCTGACACTGACACCCCCATCCCTAAGGTGGGGGCATCAGTAATTCAGGAGTCCTGGTGATGGCCGGCCCGATCAAGCTCGATTTTTCCGAAAAGTACGACGACAACCATGCGCAGAAATATCTGCACAAGCATCAAGCCAATCTGGGGCGCCGCTTGTCCCATTGGCGCGATGTTCAGTTGGCCCGCAAGGCGCTGACCCTGGCCGGTGAGCCGGGTCTGGTGCTGGATTTGCCCTGCGGTGCTGGTCGTTTCTGGCCGATGCTGGCGGAAAAGTCGAATCGGGTAATCATCGGTGCGGACAACTCCGAATCAATGATCAAGACCGCGATGCAGGCGCAACCGGCTGATGTGGTGAAAAGGGTACAACCCTTGCACACCTCCGCGTTCGACATCGCTTTACCGGACAACGCCGTCGACAGCATTTTCTGCATGCGCTTGCTTCATCACATCGGTGAAGCCGAGCATCGGATGGCGATCCTGCGTGAATTTGAGCGTGTGACCCGTGACAGCGTGATTATTTCGCTGTGGGTGGATGGCAATTTCAAGGCCTGGAAGCGCAAGCGCTCCGAGGCAAAACGTGGGCAGGAAGGTTACCAGAACCGTTTTGTGTTACCGGCCGCTACGGTCGAGAAAGAATTCGAAGCCGCCGGTTTCCGCATTCAGGAACAATTGGATTTTATCCCGCTATACGCGATGTGGCGGGTCTACGTATTACGCAAGAGGTAGCAGGATGGCAGTGCAATTTGCAGCAGAGACGGACGTCGCTCCGCAGGATCGTTTCGACTACTACTGGAACCAGCAAGGCGAATGGGTAGAAGAACCCAATGTCCGCCGTGGTGGCCAAAGTGGTGTTCAGCGAGTCGTGGGGCGTGATGGTCAACTGCTGTATGCCAAGCGCCAGACCGGACACATTTACCGCAGTTGGCTGCACCCGTTTGGCCGTCCGACCGTATTGCGTGAGCTGGATGCCCTGACCGGCGTCAGCAAGCTCGGTGTGCGTGTGCCGGAGATCGTGTTCTGCGGTGCCCAGCCGGATCCGCAATACAAGTGGCGTGCGCTGCTGGTGACCAAATCCCTGGACGGCTTTGACGAGTTGGAAAAGTGGGAAGCCGCCGGTGGTCGTGCGCAGTACGGCGAAGCGGTGTATGAGCGCGTGCTCAAAGACCTCGCCGAGAACATGGCGCGCATGCACAAGGGCCGTTGGCAGCACAGCTGCATCTACATCAAACACGTTTTTGTACGGGTGACCGGCGAAGGGGATTCGGTCAAGGTTGAAGTGGCCTTGATCGATCTGGAGAAGTGCCGTCAGCGTCTGACCGCCTATCGCGCCGCCTCCCATGACATGAAACAAATGCGCCGCCATTCGTCGTTCAGCGATGCTGACTGGAAGAAACTCGTCTACTTTTACGAGACGGCGTTTGGCAGCGCTATCAAAGGTTTATAGCGATGAAACTCGAAATTGCACGAGGTTTGTTTCTGGTTGGCGCCTTGGCAGTTGCTTCATTGGCGGTGGCTGCCTGGGAGCAGCCACGCATGCAGGTCATCGGTGCGTCCGTAGAGGGCGAGCACTGCGCAATACCACGGGTGGCGAAAGCCTCCGTGGCGACCAAACCCGACCATGATTTATTGCTGTTCATGTTCGGGATGGCACAGGGAATGAGGCCGCAAAGTTGAACCGATTGAAGCCAAAATAAAAGGCCTCGCAGATGCGAGGCCTTTTTTATGCCCGAAATATATGGCCACCCCCAATCCACTGTAGGAGCAGAGCTTGCTCGCGAAGGCGGTGTGTCAGCCCAAATATTTATCGGCTGGTACACCGCTTTTTCGCGAGCAAGCTTTGCTCCTACAAGGGTTATGCGGTGGGTTTGGGATCGGGTTTTGCCAGCAGGGTGTAGATGCACGGCAATACAAACAGGGTGAACAACGTGCCGATCGACATCCCCGTCGCGATCACCGTGCCGATATCGAACCGACTCACAGCGCCCGCACCGGTCGCCAGAATCAGTGGCACCATGCCAAACACCATCGCCGCCGTGGTCATCAGCACCGGGCGCAAACGAATCGCCGCCGCTTCCTCCACCGCCTCGCGCGCGGTCAGGCCTTTGTCCTTGCGTAACTGGTTGGCGAACTCGACGATCAAGATCCCGTGTTTACTGATCAAACCGATCAACGTCACCAGCCCAACCTGCGTGTAGATGTTCATGCTCGACCAGCCAAGAAACAGCGGAATCAGCGCCCCGCATATCGACAACGGCACCGTCACCAGAATCACCAGCGGATCACGGAAGCTCTCGAACTGCGCCGCGAGCACCAGAAAAATGATCGCCAGCGCCAAGGCAAACGTCACCCATAACGCACTGCCTTCCTGCACGAACTGCCGCGAAGCGCCGCCATAGTCAAAGGCAAACCCGGCCGGCGCTTCTTCGCGGGCGATCTGCAGCACCGTGTCGATGGCTTCGCCCATGCTGACCAGCGGGAAACCGGAAATCTTCGCCGCGTTGAGTTGCTGGAACTGGTTGAGTTGTCGCGGTCGCGCACGATCGGTGACTTTGATCAGCGTCGACAGCGGCAACAGCTCGCCCTGGGTGTTCTTCACGTAATAGTTGTTCAGCCAGTCCGGGTTATCGCGATACGGCCGTTCAACCTGAGCGATGACCTTGTAGCTGCGCCCTTCAATGGTAAAGCGATTGATTTCCGCCTCGCCCAGCAGCGTCGCCAGCGTGCTGCCCAAGTCGAGCATCGACACGCCCATCTGCGCCGCTTTGGCGCGGTCGATGTCGACCACCACTTCCGGTTTGTCGAACGCCAGATCAAGGTCGACGAAGGCGAACTTGCCCGACTCCATCGCGCGTTTCTTGATCCGGTCGGCCACCTGTAACAGCAGTTCGTAATCGTTGGCGGTGTTGATCACGAATTCAAACGGCAAGCCTTCGCCAGTGCCTGGCAGGGAGGGCAGGTTGAAGCCGAAAATCTGCAGGCCTGGAATGCCTTCGAGTTTGCCCTGCACCTCGGGAAGAATTTCCATCTGCGTGCGGCTGCGCTCGTTCCACGGTTTCAGCAGGAAACCGCCGATGCCCGCCTGCACGCCGTTGTAGCCGTTGATCTGGAACGAAGAGTAGTACTCCGGGAACTCCTTGAAGATCTTGATGAATTCGTCGGTGTAAGTGCTCAGGTAATCGAGGTTGGTCGGTTGCGGCGCGTTGGCCATCATGAAAATGATGCCCTGGTCTTCGTCCGGCGCCAGTTCCGATTTGGTGAACTTGAGGAACACCGGAATCAGGCACAGTACGATCACCGCAAACACCAGCACCACCGGCCGCGTGTTCAGCGTGCCGTGCAGCGTGCGCTGGTAGCGGCGCTTGAGGCCGTCGAAGATGCGGTCGAGACGATGGGCGAGGCCGCTGGGGTTTTGTTCGTGGCGCAGCAGATAGGCGCACATCATCGGCGACAGGGTCAGGGCGACGACCCCGGAAATCACCACCGCCCCGGCCAGCGTCAGCGCGAACTCCTTGAACAGCGCCCCGGTCAGGCCGGTGAGAAAACCGATCGGCGCATACACCGCCGCCAGGGTGATGGTCATCGACACCACCGGCATGGCGATTTCCCGGGCGCCTTCGAGGGCCGCGTCAAACGGCGTTTTGCCTTCCTCGATGTGCCGGTGAATGTTCTCCACCACGACAATCGCATCGTCGACCACCAGGCCAATCGCCAACACCATCGCCAGCAGCGTCAGCAGGTTGATCGAGTAACCCATCATCTGCATAAAGAACATCACGCCGATCATCGACAGCGGAATGGTCACCACCGGGATCACCACCGAGCGCAATGCGCCAAGGAACAGGAACACCACCACAATGACGATCAACACCGCTTCGAACAGGGTTTTCACCACTTCGTCGATGGAGGCCTGAATGAACAGCGTGGCGTCGTAGGCGATCTCGCTTTTCAGGTTCGGCGGCAGCTGCGCTTCCAGTTCCGGCATCAGCTTGCGCACTTCCTTGATCACGTCCAGCGGGTTGGCCCCCGGCGTGGCTTTGATGCCGATATACACCGACGGCGTGCCGCCGAACGAGCTGATCGAGTCGTAGTTTTCCGCGCCCATTTCCACCCGCGCGACATCGCTGAGCAGCACGCGGCTGTCGCCACTGACCTTGAGCGGAATCGCGGAAAACGCTTCGGCGGACTTCAGTTCGGTGTTGGCGTTGATGCTGGTGACGACGTACTCGCCTTTCACTTCGCCGGCGGCGGAGAGGAAGTTGTACTGGCGCACGGCGTTGGTCACGTCGGCGGCGCTGAGGCCGAACCCGGCGAGCTTCACCGGGTCGAGCCACAGGCGCATGGCGAACACCTGATTGCCGAGAATCTCCGCTTCGGCCATGCCCGGCAGCGTCGCCAGTTTCGGCTGGATCACCCGCGACAGGTAGTCGGTGATCTGCGGGTTGCTCAAGTCCTTGCTGAAGAAGCTGATGTACATCAGCGCGGAAGCATCGGCGGATTCTTTGCTCAATACCGGGTCTTCGGCGTCTTGCGGCAGCTTGTTTTTCACCTCGTTGGCCTTGGCCAGCAACTCAGTGAACAATCGGTCGGTGTTCGAGCCGATACGCGCGTAGATCGAGATCACCGAGAAGTTCTGCCGACTGACCGAGGTCATGTAATCGATGCCCTCGGCGCTGGCCAGGCTCTGTTGCATCGGCTGGGTGATGTAGCCCTGAATGGTTTCGGCGTTGGCTCCGGGGTAGGCGGTGGTCACCGTGATCAGGGCGTTTTCCATTTGCGGGTATTGGCGCAGCGGCAACTTGCTCCAGGCCTGGAAGCCGAGCAACACAATCAACAGGCTGACCACGGTGGCGAGCACCGGGCGGCGGATGAACGGATCGGTAAAAGCCATGGGGATTCCTTGATCAGTCGGCGCGAGGCGGACTGTTCTGCTCGCCGAGGGTCTTGTCGTCGCTGATGGCGATGCGTGCACCGTTGTCCAGTTTGATCTGGCCAGCCGTCACTACTTGTTCGCCGCTCTGCACGCCCTTGTTGATCATCACCAGGCCATCGCGGCGCTCACCGGTTTCGATGAAACGACGCTCGGCGATCAGTACTGGTTGGCCCTTGTCATCCTTTTCGACGGTGCCGTCCTCGGCTTTCTTTTGCCCGACCACGTAGATCGAGTTGCCGTAGAGGGTGTAGGTGATCGCGCTTTCCGGCACCACGATGTGTTTTTGCGGATCGGGCAACAACACCTCAAGGCTGGTGAACATGCCCGGCAATAATTTGCCGTCCGGGTTGGCCAGGGTGGCGCGGATCAGAATGTTGCGCGTGGTGCTTTCGACGATCGGGTTGATCGCGCTGATCTTGCCGGCGAAGTTTTGTCCCGGATAAGCCGAGACCGAGATTTGCACCGGTTGGCCGATCGCCAGTTTCGGCACCGATTGTTCGGGCAGGTAGAAATCGGCGTAGAGGCTGCTCAAGTCCTGCAACGTCGCAATTTTGGTGCCGCTGGCGAGGTAGTCGCCGATGTCGACCTGACGGATGCCGATGGTGCCGCTGAACGGCGCGAGGATGCGTTTTTTCGCCAGCGAGGCGTTGAGCTGATTGACCGTGGCTTTGTTCTTTTGCAGCACGGCGGAGAGGCGGTCGTACTCGCCTTTGGAGATGGCGCGGCTGTCGACCAGTTGCGCGCCACGGCCGAAGTCCAGTTGCGCGAGGCCCAGATCAGCCTTGGCGGTTTCCAGCAGGGCGGTTTCGACGGCGCTGTCGAGTTGCAGCAGCGGCTGCCCGGCTTTTACCTTCTGCCCGGATTCGAATTTGAGTTCAGTAACGGTGCCGGCGACTTCCAGGCTCAGCTCGACGCCTTGCAGTGCCTTGAGCGTGCCGACGGTGGGCAAGCGCATCTGCCACGGGCGCTCGGCGGCGGTGGCCACGGCAACGCTGATCGGCGGTTTCGGTTTGGAGAAGCCCTGGATCATTGTGTAGATCGAAAAGGCTTTGTAGCCGCCCAAGACCAGGACGATCAACAAGACAACACCCAACATGATCAGCATGCGGCGACGCAGCATATTTCCATTTCCTTGGATAAATCAGGTGAGACAGGCCCGAACATTACTCCGAGAGCGGCAGGGAATCCAACTGCCGACACAGCAGAAGATCGCAGCCTTCGGCAGCTCCTACAGGGGAATGCATTCCAAAGTAGGAGCTGCCGAAGGCTGCGATCTTTTGCGGTGGGTTCAGGCCATCAGGTGCAAATGGTTGTCCCAGAGCCCCGCCGGCAGTTCCAGCGGCTTGGCCAGCAGTTCATCCTGACGGCAATCGTAGTAGCGGCAGCGGCCCTGACCAGACGTCACAACGAATCCATCCTGCACCGCACCGACACCCGCGCAATCCGGCAATGGTGCATCAAGGCGCACTTCGCCGCTGTCCAGATCCCAGATAAAGAATCGATTACCCCGCGGTGCCGTCAGTGCGACCAGACGCAAATCACTGTGCACGGCAACGCTGGCGGTGTAATGCCCCATCGACTGCAACTGATGCTCAGGCACCGGGAACGCCACAAATGGCTGCCCCGGACGCTTGATCGCCAGCAGCTCCGAGCGCTCATGCGACGCGCCCATGAATTGCTGACCGGCAACGATGGTGCCGTCGCTGGCGATACCCAAATGGCGCACGCTGTTCATCTGCTGGGCGAGGGTTTCCTTGCTCAGCAGCGTACCGTCGCGCTGCATCAGCACCAGGCTCGGCTCCATGGCGCTGAGGTTCATGTCGACGCGGCTTTCCGCCTCGGTACGAATCCCGCCGTTGGCCACCACCAGCGTCTCGCCATCGGGCATCCATGACACCTGATGCGGGCCGAGGCCGTGGGTGGAAATCTCGCCGCTGTGCACCAGCCGCTCGCCTTCGAACTTGTACACACCGAGCAAACCACGGCCAGGATCGGTCGTGTCGTTTTCGGTGGCGTACAGGTACTCGCCGTCTTTGTGCACCACGGCGTGGCCGTAGAAGTGCCGGTTCGGCTGCGAGGTCACTGTCTGCAGCAACGTGCCGTCGCGCAGGTCGATCAGGTAACTCTCGGTACCCGGACGCCGCGCGACGAACAGCGCAATCGGCTGCGTCGGATGATTAATGATGTCGTGGCAACGTTGACCGACTTCGGTGGCGAACACCCGCGTGCCGTCCAGCCGATAGCCGACGGCGTAGTGCTTGCCGTCGGTGTCATCGCGCGCCGACAGCAGCAGCGGGCTCTGATCCTTGCGTTTGAACAGCGTCCAGCCGCCCAGTGTCACTGCTCCCAGCAGCGTACTAGCTAAAGTCAGAGCCTGGCGTCGCAGCATGGCACTTGCCCTCATCAGTCACCGTCGTTGGCGTTAAAGCCCAGTTGGATGCCCAGCGCCTTGGCCAGTTCGCCTTCGTGCAGGCGATGGACGACGTTGAGGCTGTCGTAGATGTCGTTGAGTTGCTGACGACCGGCGTCGTCTTCAAGCATTTCGCCGAGCGAGCGCTGGGTGCTGTCGAACAGTTTCAGCGAGGCCGCGTAAGCAGCGTCGATCTTGTCCGCCAATGGCTTTTGCTCAGCAGGCAACAGACCACGCAGGCCTTTGTTGTCGACGCCTTCCCACACGGTTTTCGCGGCGGTGAGGCTGGCTTCCAGCGCGGTCAACGAAGACTGGCTGCGCCATGCATCGGCCTGGAACGGCTGTGGCACGCCTTTGCTCTGGCGGCCCATTGGCGTGCCGAGTTTTTTCTTCAAGGTGTCCAGCGCGGTGACTTGCACACGCAGCAGATCGGCGATCGCTTCGTGGGAGTCGGCGTAGCGCTGGTTAGGGAACTTGGACATCTGCGCGAGCATGCCGTCGGTGTTGTTCCAGCTCTGCAAAATCTCTTCGGCCAGTTGCTTCTGACGCTCGCCGATGGCGATCAGCAGTGGGCAGTATTTGGCTTTCTGCTCGTCGTTGGCCACATCAGGCTTGGCGTCGAACAGGATGTATTCGTAAGCCGACAGACCCTGAACGACCACGCTCGATTTGGCCAGTGCGGCGGCATCGATTTGTGGCTGAGCGACGACCAGTTGCTCGACCTGACGACCGACCAGGTTCTTCTTGTCCGGCCAGAACTGGACTTGCCAGGCGCGGTTGCCTTCAGCCAGCGGCCCGATCAGCAGCGGTTGCAACTCGGCCCAGGCTTTCTGCGCGTGCAGGAAGTCGGCGCGGGCGGTCTCCAGGGTTTCTTTGCCTTGGCAGTAGGCGAGGGCGCTGACCGCCAGTTGCTTGTCGGCTTCGACCCAACGGGTGTAGGTCGGCAGGATCACCGATTTGGCGATGGCCGCCGAGGTGACCGCTTGCGGATCCTGCGGCGAGCAGGCGCCGAGGGCGAGCGCGGCGAGGCTGGTGAACAGTAGCTTGGGACGGAACATGTCGGGCTCCCGATTCTTTATCAGTGTTTAAAGTGAGTTCAGAAACGCCAGCAGCGCAGCACGCTGCTCGGCATTGAAAGATAAAACCTGTTGCTGCGCCGCCGTCGCTTCGCCGCCGTGCCAGAGCACCGCTTCGAGCAGATTGCGTGCGCGACCGTCATGCAAAAACTGCGTGTGACCGCTGACCGCTTGCGTCAGGCCAATCCCCCACAACGGCGGCGTGCGCCAGTCGCGGCCGGAGGCCTGGAATTCCGTGCGGTTGTCGGCCAGACCGTCGCCCATGTCATGCAGCAGCAGATCGCTGTACGGGCGAATCACTTGATTGGCCAGTTCAGGTTCAGCGGCGTTGGCGGCGGTGGTGTATTTTGGCGTGTGGCACGAGTCGCAACCGGCCTGGAAAAACAGGTTCTTGCCGGCGATGACGTCGGCATCGTTAACGCCACGGCGTGCCGGCACAGCGAGGTTGCGGCTATAGAACAGCACCAGACGCAGAATGTTGTCGCTGACTTCCGGTTCGCCGTCCGGGCCATTGCCGCTCGGCGCCTGCTTGCAGGCGGTTTGCGCGTCGGTGCAATCATCGAACGGTCTGAGGCTGGTCGTCAGGCCCATATCACCTGAAAACGCGTGAACATTCTGTTGATTGAGGTTCGGTTGTCCGGCTTTCCAGCCAAATCGGCCCATGACGGTTTTTTGCAGCTCGTCATCCCAGACCTGGTTTGGCCGGCCATTGATGCCGTTTTTCGCTTTGGCCTGTGCGGCGGCGTTGGCGAGGATGGCTTCTTCGGGAATCGCTTCGAGCAGGCCGAGGCCGATCATCGGCGGCGCGACCCGCGCGGAAAAACGCGTGTCCGGGTGCATCGGGCCGTAGCCGAGTTGAGTGATCTGCAACAGCGGTTTGCGCAATTCGACTTCGGTGCCGTCCTTGAAGCGCACGGGGACTGGCGTGTAGTCGACGCGCACCTTGCCTTCCGGGATGACGCCGGGGATCGCCATGTCCTGAAACTGCCCGCCATACACCGGCTCCGGCACGATGCCGACCTGCTCGATGAGTTTGGCGTAGGCCGGCGTGTCAGGAATCGACAGGCGCACCAGCATCGACACGGCATTCGACGCACCGGGCGTCGGCGGATGTCCGCGACCGTCCTTGATGTGGCAGTTCTGGCAGGCGTTGGTGTTGAACAGCGGGCCGAGGCCATCGCGGGCTGTGGTGGTCGCCGGGGCGATCACCCACGGATTGCGGAAAAAGCTGTTGCCGACGCTGAAATCGACCCGGCGCGACGGCGGCAGATTGGCCGACGGCAGGGAAAACGCGTTCTGATCAGTCTTGCGCACAGTCGCCGCCCCGCCGGATCGCGCTTCACCGGGCTCAGCCTTGGTGAAACGCGGGGCGTCATCGCAGGCACTCAGGCCCAGGGCCATGAACAGTGCGAACAAGCGAAGAGGCAGCGAGGGCATCAGACATCCTGCGGACGAGCGAAAATAAAGGCGCAAAGTCTAACAGGGCGAGGGGGTTTGAATAAGAGGAATTATCGTTTGCTTGATTCAGCGCAAATGCAAAACCCTGTAGGAGCTGCCGAATGCTGCGAAATTTTTGACATGGGTTTAA
>NZ_JASCPK010000269.1:0-3666 GCF_029959385.1 Pseudomonas sp. PS01303 | reverse complement strand
AGATATAAGTGACTGACACACCGCTATCGCGAGCAGGCTCACTCCTACAGTTCCGGGTTAAACCTGTACACATCCGATCGCCCCGCACCGCTGAAAACCCCTTCCCTGCGTTTACCCCTTCAAACCCCAGTGCAAAAAAGTATCGATTCCAGTGCTAGGGATGATTTGTCAGCCCGGCCATTGAAGGCTGTAATCAGTGCACATTCTTCCTGCAGTCGGAAGACACAAAAACAATAACTGTCCTTCTGCCCCCGCCGGGCGCAGAAAAGGAGTGCACGATGCAACCCACTGCAAAAGCTCTGCTTGCCCTCACCTGCATGACCCTCAGCAGCGTCAGCCTTGGCGCCCAGACCCTGACCATCGCCACCGTCAACAACAGCGACATGATCCGCATGCAGAAGCTCTCGAAAACCTTCGAGACCGAGCATCCCGACATCAAGCTCAATTGGGTGGTGCTCGAAGAAAACGTCTTGCGTCAACGCCTGACCACCGACATCGCCACCCAGGGCGGCCAGTTCGACGTGCTCACCATCGGCATGTACGAAGCTGCACTCTGGGGCGCAAAAGGCTGGCTGGAGCCGATGAAAGATCTGCCGGCCAGTTACGCCCTCGACGACGTCTTCCCATCAGTGCGTGAAGGCCTGTCGGTCAAGGGTTCGCTGTACGCCCTGCCGTTCTACGCCGAAAGCTCGATCACCTATTACCGCACCGATCTGTTCAAGGACGCCGGGCTGACCATGCCGGAGCGGCCGACCTGGGAAGAGATCGCCGGCTTCGCGGAAAAACTCACCAACAAAGATAAAGAGCAGTACGGCATCTGCCTGCGCGGCAAGGCCGGTTGGGGCGAGAACATGGCGCTGATCAGCACCGTCGCCAACGCTTACGGCGCGCGCTGGTTTGATGAGAAGTGGCAGCCGGAATTCAACGGCCCCGAATGGAAAAACGCGCTGAACTTCTACGTCGACACCATGAAGAAGTCCGGCCCACCGGGCGCTACAAGTAATGGTTTCAACGAAAACCTCGCCCTGTTCAACAGCGGCAAGTGCGCGATCTGGGTCGATGCCAGCGTCGCCGGCTCGTTCGTGACCGACAAGACTCAAAGCAAAGTGGCTGATCACGTCGGCTTCACTTTCGCCCCGCATCAGGTGACCGACAAAGGCTCGGCGTGGCTGTATTCGTGGGCACTGGCGATTCCGACCAGTTCCAAGGCGAAAGACGCCGCGAAAGAATTCAGCGCCTGGGCGACGTCCAAAGAGTACGGCGAACTGGTCGCCAAGACCGATGGCATCGCCAACGTTCCACCGGGTACTCGCGCCTCGACCTACAGCGATGCGTACATGAGCGCTGCGCCGTTCGCCAAGATCACGCTGGAATCGCTGAAGGCTGTCGATCCGAGCAAACCGACGCTGAAACCGGTGCCGTACATCGGCATTCAACTGGTGACCATTCCTGAGTTCCAGGCGGTGGGCACCCAGGTCGGCAAGCTGTTCTCGGCAGCGCTGATCGGCCAGACCACGGTGGATCAAGCCCTCGCTGCCGCGCAGCAATCCACTGAACGCGAGATGAAGCGCGCCGGTTATCCAAAGTAACCCGCACCGTTCGCTCCTGCCTTTTGTAGGAGTGAGCCTGCTCGCGATAGCGGTGTATCAGTCACCGACTGTGTTAGATGGAAAACCGCCATCGCGAGCAGGCTCACTCCTACATTAGATCTCCATAGGTCTGTATGACTCGGTTGTGATCGCCATGAATACTTCAACTGCCAAAGCCCACATCGACTTGTCCCAGCCCCAGCGCAAAGTCCGCGTGCGCAATCCCGGCTGGTTTCTGGTCAGCCCTTCGGTGGCCCTGTTGCTGCTGTGGATGATCGTGCCGCTGGGCATGACCATTTATTTCTCGCTGATCCGCTACAACCTGCTCTACCCCGGTGAAAACGAATTCGTCGGGCTGGAGAATTTCACTTACTTCCTGACGGATTCGGGGTTCATGCCCGGTGCGACCAACACTTTGTTGCTGGTCGGCAGTGTGTTGCTGATCAGCGTGGTACTCGGCGTCCTTATTAGTGCGCTATTGGAAGCGAGCGAATTTCTCGGTCGCGGCATCGTGCGGGTCATGCTGATTTCGCCGTTCTTCATCATGCCCACGGTCGGTGCGCTGATCTGGAAGAACCTGATTTTCCACCCGGTCTCGGGGATCCTCGCCTACATCTGGAAACTGTTCGGCGCGCAACCGGTGGACTGGCTCGCCCACTACCCGCTGCTGTCGATCATCATCATTGTCTCGTGGCAGTGGCTGCCCTTCGCGATCCTGATTCTGATGACCGCCATGCAGTCCCTCGACCAGGAACAGAAAGAAGCCGCGCGCCTCGACGGTGCAGGGCCGATCGCGATTTTCTGGCACCTCACCCTGCCACATCTGGCACGGCCAATTGCCGTGGTGGTGATGATCGAAACGATCTTCCTGCTGTCGGTGTTCGCCGAGATTTTCACCACCACCAACGGCGGCCCCGGCTATGCCTCGACCAACCTCGCTTACCTGATCTACAACCAGGCGCTGGTGCAGTTCGACGTCGGTATGGCCTCGGCGGGCGGCTTGATTGCCGTGGTCATCGCCAACATCGCCGCGATCATTCTGGTGCGGATGATCGGCAAAAACCTGACTGACAAAGCCTGAGGCCTGCCATGACTCTTCAACAATCCCGCCGGCTGCAAAGCCTGCTGCTCGGCACCCTGGCCTGGGCCATCGCGATCGTGATTTTCTTCCCGATCTTCTGGATGGTGATGACCAGTTTCAAAACCGAAATCGACGCGTTCGCCACGCCGCCGCAGTTCATCTTCACGCCGACGCTGGAGAACTACCTGCACATCAACGAACGCAGCGACTACTTCAGTTTCGCCTGGAACTCAGTGGTGATTTCCTTCAGCGCCACCGCGCTGTGCCTGTTGATCGCGGTGCCGGCGGCGTACTCGATGGCGTTCTACGAAACCCAGCGCACCAAAGGCACGCTGCTGTGGATGCTCTCCACGAAAATGCTGCCGCCGGTGGGCGTGCTGATGCCGATTTACCTGTTGGCCAAAACATTCGGCCTGCTCGACACGCGCATCGCACTGATCGTGATCTACACGCTGATCAACCTGCCGATCGTGGTCTGGATGGTTTACACCTACTTCAAGGACATCCCCAAAGACATCCTCGAAGCCGCCCGTCTCGACGGCGCCACGTTATGGCAGGAAATGGTGCGTGTGCTGCTGCCGATCGCCAAGGGTGGCCTCGCCTCCACTGTGTTGCTGTCGCTGATTCTGTGCTGGAACGAGGCGTTCTGGTCGCTGAACCTGACCTCGTCGAAAGCCGCGCCACTGACCGCGTTGATCGCTTCGTACTCGAGCCCCGAAGGCTTGTTCTGGGCCAAGTTGTCGGCGGTGTCGACGCTGGCCTGTGCGCCGATTCTGATTTTCGGCTGGATCAGCCAGAAACAACTGGTGCGCGGCCTCTCCTTCGGCGCCGTGAAATGAATCCCCCAAACCAACACATTCCCCCTGTAGGAGTGAGCCTGCTCGCGATAGCGGAGTGTCATTCAACAATGATGTCGGCTGAAACGGCCTCATCGCGAGCAGGCTCATTCCTACAGAAAAGCCGATCTGGTTTAACCCAATAATAAATGGCGGAGGC
>NZ_JASCPK010000268.1:0-3763 GCF_029959385.1 Pseudomonas sp. PS01303 | reverse complement strand
CCGATGGGTCGCGCAGCGGCCCCAAAAAAGCGGGGGCCGCTGCGCAGCCCATCGGGGATAAATCCCCTCGCCACAAAAGCGATTTAAAGGCCGGCAGCTTCTAGTCGCGTCGCGTGCTCAACAAACAACCGCACCGGATCCGCGCCCTTGCCCACCAGCCCCAGCGACTGATTAACAATGTCGAAATGATCCAGCGGATAATCATCGCCAATCACCGTCCCGAGGTGCGAGCTGTACCGCCCGACCATCCCGTCGCACTGCCCCGGCTCGCGCACAAAGGTTTTCGCGAACAAGCGACAACTGCGATTGGTCCCGTCAAACAGATTGCCGCCGCGATCGGTCTTGCCCGGCTGCAACGTCCCCGACCACGAGTAATAACGCACGCCGTTAACCTCCTCCGGCCCATGCCCGCCCCAGGTTTGCGGCAAGCCCTGTGGATAACGCTGGTTGAACAGCGCCACGCCCGCCGTGGTCAGCGAATGGTGCGAAGCATGGACATCCACCGGAAATCCCGGCCCGCGATAACCGGTCTCCAGCACCGCCATCAGCCACCCGAAAAAACGCAACAACGCCTCAAGCAGACGCCCCTTGGCGCTGTCCGCCGGGTAATGTTTTTCCAGATAATCCGCCAGCTCCGAACCATGATTGGGCCCCGCCACTGACGTGACGGACGCCACCAGATCCGGGCGTTTCGCCGCGGCATAGCGCGCCGTCAACGAGCCCTGACTGTGGCCGAACAGGTTGACCTTCTGCGCGCCGGTCTCGCGCAGAATCTCATCGATACGCGCGAGCAGTTGCTCGCCCCGTACCTCAGTCGAATTGAGCGGCGACACCTGAACCGCGAACACCGTCGCACCACCACGGCGCAAGGCTTTGATGATTCCGTACCAATACGGATAGAGCACTAAACGTACAAACCCGAGCATGCCCGGAACCAGCACCAGCGGATAACGCGTGGACATGGGCAAACATCCTTGTGGTCGGAGAGTGGATGCAAGGCCTGCAAAACGCCCGCCAAGCATCCTCCCTGATGATGACAACTCATCGACCAGCCTACTTCAGGCCCACCACCCCCGCCACAATCAGCCCCACCGACAGCAGTTTGACCAGTGTCAGGCTCTCGCCGAGCAAGGCAAAACCGAGGAACACCGTGCCCAGCGAGCCGATGGCCGTCCAGATCGGATAAGCAATACTCACCGGCAACTCGCGCATCGCCAAAGTCAGAAAGTAAATCCCGCCGATCGCCGCGATCACCGTGATCAGCGACGGCCACAGCCGGGTGAAACCTTCCGCGTACTTCATGCCCATGGCGAAGGTGACTTCAAAACCGGCAGCGATCAGCAGGAACACCCAGGCCACCTAGAACTCCCGGGCAAGGTCGAGCAAACGCTGCTCGGCCTCGGCCACCGACACCGCGAAGTTGCGTTCGGCGGATTCTTCACCTTCGGCGGCGACCACGCTGACGTCGTTGATGCCGATGAAACCCAGCGCCGTGCGCAGCCATGGATCGGCGTGGTTCAGCGCTTCCAGTTCGCCACCGGGGCCGAAGCCGAATCCGCCGCGACTGGTGACGATCAAGGCTTTCTTGCCCTGTAACAGCGGCGTGTATTGGGCGACGCCGTTGTCCAGCGTGTGATCGAAGGTCAGGCCCAGCCGCACGATCTGATCGACCCAGGCCTTGAGCCCGCTGGGCACGTTGAAGTTGTACATCGGCGTGGAAATCAGCAGCAGATCATGATCGAACAATTCGCCGACCAGTTGATCGCTGAGCGCCAGATCGGCCTGCATCGACAGAGGCCGGTTGCCGGGCTCGGGGTAAAACGCTGCGGCGACGAACGCTTCGTTGACTGCCGGAATCAATGCCCGCCCGACTTCACGGCGAGTGACTTGAGCCTGCGGATGGCGCACTTGCCAAGCGCTGAGAAAACTTTCCGCCAAACGGCGCGAAGTGGAACGATCACCACGTGGACTGGCATGCAGCACAAGAATCTTGCTCATCTGTACATTCTCCGGACTAGAATCAAACGGCTTGTGGCTTGCAGCTTGAAGCTCGCCATGACGTCTAAACAAATGAGCAAAAATCAGTCTGGATGAATTGATTTCATCCGTGGAGTTTTCAATGTTCGCCTCGCTGCCGCTGACCGCCCTGCGCGCTTTCGAATCTGCTTCACGTTTGTTGAGCTTTAAAGCGGCCGCCGAAGAGTTGTCGGTGACGCCGACGGCGATTTCCCATCAGATTCGTGCGCTGGAGGATTGGCTCGGGCTTGCTCTGTTCGAACGCCTGCCGCGCCAGGTACGCCTGACCGAGAGTGGCGAGCGATTGTTTCGCAGCCTGCACGGGGCGCTGCTGGAAGTGGCGCAAAGCGTCGACACCCTGCGCCCGCAACGCAGCGTCAGCAGCCTGACGCTGTCGACCACCGCAGCCTTCGCGGCGTTATGGCTGGTGCCGCGTCTCGGACGTTTTTATGCACAGCATCCGAACATCAACGTGCGCCTGGATACCCACTGCGAGGTCATCGATTTGCATCAGGACGCCAGCGTCGATCTGGTGCTGCGCTACAGCCTCGACGACTATCCGAACCTGTATGGCTTGTGCCTGTTCGATGAATCCTTCGGCGTCTACGGCTCACCGGAGCAAGTGGCACTGGCCGCGCGGCGCACGCCAACATTGATCAGCGTGCATTGGCATAACTCGAAGCTCTACGCCCATGGCTGGCAAGCCTGGTGCGCAAAGGCCGGCGAAAACTGGCTCAAGCTGTCGCCGGCGAACCGCGAGTACGACGAAGAACATTACGCGCTGCAAGCGGCGATCGCCGGGCAAGGCTTGGTGCTGGCGAGCAATATTCTGGTCTCGGAAAGTGTCGCCAGTGGTCTGCTGGTGCCTTACAAAGCCGACGTTGTGGTGGATGGCGCCGGGTATAGCGCGTTGTGTGTGCCGGGCCGCGAACGACATCCGCCGGTGCGCGCATTTTTTGCATGGTTGCGCGAGGAGGCGGCGTTGTCGGGGCTGACGCCGAGGACGCCGCAAATTGCATAAAACTTTTTGCTTCGCTCATGACTCACAACTTGGGTAGCGACCACGGCCGCAGAACGTGGCGCCCATCGGATTAGCCTCCTGGAGATTGAAATGAGCGACGACCTGCATCTGTCAGATGTACAAACACTGCGCGAACGTGCGCGCCAACACGTCGAGAACGGTGCTGTAACTGAAGGCTACAGCGCTGACCGTGAGGAGGTGCTGCGCTTGCTCAACGAATCGCTGGCCACTGAACTGGTCTGCGTGTTGCGCTACAAGCGCCACTATTTCATGGCCAACGGCGTCAAAGCCCATGTGGCCGCCGAAGAATTTCTCGAGCACGCCACCCAGGAAGCCCAGCACGCCGACCGTCTGGCCGAGCGCATCGTGCAATTGGGCGGCGAGCCTGAGTTCAATCCCGACCTGCTGTCGAAAATGTCCCACGCGCAATACGTGGCAGGGAACACCCTCAAAGAAATGGTTTACGAGGATCTGGTCGCTGAGCGGATCGCCATCGACAGCTACCGCGAAATCATTCAGTACATCGGCGAGAAAGACCCGACTACACGGCGCATCTTCGAAGACATCCTCGCGCAGGAAGAAGAGCACGCCGATGACATGGCCGACATCCTGAACGACCTCTAAACCCTGATAAATCGCCTTCGCGAGCAGGCTCGCTCCCACATTTGAAATGCATTCCAATGTGGGAGCGAGCCAGCTCGCGAAGAGGCCGCAACAAAAGCACAA
>NZ_JASCPK010000267.1:0-3804 GCF_029959385.1 Pseudomonas sp. PS01303 | reverse complement strand
GCTCGCGATAGCGGTGTATCAGGCAAAAACTACTGCGACTGAAAGTCCGCCATCGCGAGCAGGCTCACTCCTACAAGGGGTGCGTCGGTATTCTGGGTATCAAAGGAAATACTTGAGGTTGAACCCGACGTTGTCGCGGTCGCGGATGCCATTGTTTTGTCCGCCGCCGTAGAACTCGGTGTATTGCAATTCGGCTTCGAGCTTGTTCTGGTAATTGGCCTTGATCCCCAGCGTGTAGGCCTTGCGACCTTCGATGGTGTTGCCGGCCTGGTAGCTGTTGCCCTGAAAGTCGTCTTTGTAAACGATGTAAGGCGAGACGTTGACCCCGGCGTACACGTCGTTCCACGTGCCGTTGAGCATCGCCGTGTAGCTGTAGGAATCGCGGTTGACCTGATCATCGCGATCACCACCGGACACATAGGAATAGTTACCGGTCCCCGCGTAATAACGCGTGCTGCCGTCATAAGCGGTGTATTGCAAACTGCTGCCACGCAGATGTTCCGAGGCCAGTTCGAAGATGCCGAACAGTGAGTCGAACGAGGCCGTCGGGCCGAAGTTGTAGATGGTGCCCAGCGAGGTGTTGAACGCTTCGACGCGCTCGGCGTTGTTGATCTCGCTGTTGAGATTGACCATCTGCCCGCCGACGTTGATCGACCGGCCCGTCACCGCCACCGCCGCACCGTTGGCCAGGTCGCCGATCAAATCGTTGGTGGCCGCGACGCCGATCGGCAGGTTCGGCCGATAAGCGATTTCACCAAACACCGAGGCCTCGCCCAGCGTGGTGTTGAAGCTGAAGCCGTACATGCGGATGTCTTCGGCGTAACGACGATGCGCCTGAATGTTGCCCATCACATCGGCCGTGGCCAGACCACCGGCAAGCGCCCCGGCCTGATCGCCGGCAACGCCGGACAACAGATTGGTCAGCGCATCCATGTCGATGCCCTTGTACCCGCCCAGATCCGCCGCGATCGTCGGTTCCTTGGCGTGGTAGTTGACCATGTACAAACCGAACTCGGTGCTGTTGAGCTGCTCGGCGATGTAGCGGAAAGCGAAACCAAACTGCCCGTCGTTGCGCGCGTTGTAGTCCTTGCCGATCGACGCCACTTTCAACGTGTTGCCGTACGCAGGCGTCACACCGTTGGCGTACAGCCCGGTGGTTTGCAGGGCTGAACTCAGCAACGGGTTGTTACCCAGTGCACTGTACAAGCCGATCACGTTGCCAAACCCCGGCACCGGCGTGTCGAGCGCGGTGCCGCTGAAGTTGTTGTAACCGGTGTTGCCGCCATCGGCGAACAGGTCGGTCTGCGAATAGAAGGTGCCGACCGGATCGATGCGGGTTTCTTTCCAGTTGGTCTGGTAGAAACTCTCCATGGTCAGCGAATCGGTGAGGCCGACGTTGAAGCTCAGCGCCTCTACCGGCACCAGCACTTCCTTAACTTCGGCGCCGGGCAAACGGTACTTGGCCGCGTCCACCGGGTTGGTGGTGTTGATCCCGCCGCGATAGAAAATCCCCTCGCCCCAGTTGAACACTTGTCGCCCGACTCGGGCGGTCACCGGCATCTGCGCGACGTCCCAACTGCCGTGCACATACGCGTCGAGCATCTCGATGCGGCTGCCGGCAATATCGCGGGTCTGGCTGGTGAAACGGTCGTCCTGCGGGTAGCTCTGGCTCGGTTGCGAGGGGCTGTTGTTGTCGTAGTAGTTGTTGCGCTTGTCCATCAGTTGCGTGTCGTAAAACCCCGTGCCGCGCATGAACAAACCGTAGTTCTGATAGTTGGCTTCAAGCTCGGAAGTGATCTTGTACACCTCGGAAACCAGCCCGGTGTCGAAGTTGCGATTGCCGTCGTTGGTGTTGACGTCATCGTTGGATTTGTCGCGGCCCTGCACCCGCCACATACGACCGTACGACAACGTCGTATCGATCGAACCGGTGACCTGTTTGTCCATGAAACTGAACTCCACCGCGTGCGCCGCATCGACTGCGCACAGTTGCAGCAGCCCTGCCAGGCCGACACCGGGGAGCGCCGCGCCCGTCAGGCGCAATCGAGTGTTGATCATGTGTTCCTCCTTCCCTGTTTTTTTATTGTTTTTTGTCCTGTCGCGGTGGCTAGGGCGCCAATCCCGCGCTGACGTAGATCCGGCTGTGCGCGCCGAAATGGCCGAGCAGTTTGAACAGCTGTTGATTGAGTGCCGGATGGTCGAAATCTTCGCGTTGCAGCTGATTGCCGCTGCTGAAATCGCTGGTCGCTGGCGCCGTTTCCAGCCACTGGCCGATCGCTTCGTCGAAGGCGGCGGAATCATCGACCGACTCGGCGCTGACCACTTCGCGCAGGTAACCGACCGAGTACGGCGGATAGCTTTTGTCTTGGGCGATATCGGCATAAGCGTCGAGCATCGGATGCGGATTGCCTGCGCGCAGCAAGCGCCGCAGCCAGGTTGATTGATACTTCTCCACTTCCATGTGCCGGGTCGCAACGCGTTCGATGGAGGCCTGTTTGTCGGCGGAGAAACCGGCCAGCGCCTTGCCTTCCAGCAGCAAAAGACTGGCGAGATCGACACCCGGCAATGGCTTGGCGTGATACGGCTGAGTCAGATCCTGAACGTGGTGCAGGCCCCAGCCGAGAAAGCGATAACCCCAATACGGATGGCCGCTGGCAAATGCCAGTCGCGCCAGGCCCATGTATTGATACGCGCGCCAGTCCGGCCAACTGCGTTCGAGGAATCCGGCAGCGGCATAGACCACCGGGCTTTCGTGGAAGAAGCCCATGTGGAACGGCGCTTGCGAGCTGTACTGGAAACGCTCGTCACCAAAGGGTTGCGGGCCGAAACCGTAGCGCGCGCCAGCGTCGCCGGGGTTGTCGCTGAACAGGTTGATGTCGTGGCCGTAATCCGGCTCGTCGGCGGCGCTGGCGAGCACCGCGAGTGGCGCGACTTTTTCGTGGTTGGCGACGACGATAAAGCGCTGGCGATTCCACGGTGACAGGGTTTGTTCGACCATGACTTGATTGGCCTGCAAATGCTCGCGCTCGGGCAGGTCTTTGCCGGGTAATGGCTGGATGACCATCGCCAGATGAATCTGCGGGTTGATGCGCAGCGCGGTGAAAAAGTCGTGGCGAAGATTGTCACTCGGCGTGGCCGGTAATTTCAGCGCATCGGGGCGTGGCGGGTATTGAGCGAAGTGATCGCGGGCGAAGGTTTCCTGCTCTTCCAGCAATGCGCTGACGGCTTGGTATTGCTGCGTGAGGAAGTTTTCCAGCGGCTCGACTTCGACGGTCGGCGCATCGCGCAACGCTGGCAGATCCTGCAACGCCAGGTAGCTGCCCACCGTATGGTTCGACCAGCCCCAAGCACTTGGGGCCGTTGCACAAAGCAGCAACAGGAGGAATGTCAGCTTCATTGCCGGGTTCTTATTGGAGGTGCCGTGGGAGATGAGCCTAACAACCGCCCCCGCCGCTGACACTGTCCGATCTCACCAGAAAAAGTCTCCGATGGCGCCAATTCAAATCTCAACACGATCCCTGTAGGAGCTGCCGAAGGCTGCGATCTTTTGATGTTGATCTTAAAAAATAAGATCAAAAGATCGCAGCCTTCGGCAGCTCCTACAGGGGATTTGTGCTGTGTTTTTTAGGCGGGGTAGCCGGTGATTTTGCGGATGCTTTGGTACAGCGGTTTGAGCTGGCGGTACGCCATTTCAGGTGACGATACGATCCCTGTAGGAGCTGCCGAAGGCTGCGATCTTTTGATGTTGATCTTAAAAAACAAGATCAAAAGATCGCAGCCTTCGGCAGCTACTACAGGGGAATT
>NZ_JASCPK010000266.1:0-3860 GCF_029959385.1 Pseudomonas sp. PS01303 | reverse complement strand
GGCTCACTCCTACAGTTGGAATTGGTTCCCCTGTAGGAGTGAGCCTGCTCGCGATGGCCCCACTTCAAACACCGCAGAATTTACTTACCGAGCGAAATCTTCGGCGCCCACGTCAGCCACTCATCTTCAAACTTGTCGAACAACGGGAACGTCTGCTCCGCCCGAGCCTGACCGCCCATCCGCTCACCATCCGGCGTAGCGAAGGCAATCCCGCCCTGAATCGCTGTCTCCAGCGATTCGGTGCGCACCGTCAGCCCGTTGAACAAACCGATATCAAACCCGACACCGCTGGTGTTCCAGAAGCGGCTGCCGCTGCGCACCAGTGGCGCGTATTTCGGTTCGATCAGAATGTGCACCAATACGCGATCAGCGGTCTGGCCCAGTTCATAACCCGTAACTTTACCCACCGTGATTTCACGGTAAGTCACCGGCACACCCGGCTTCAATGAACCACGGCGAGCGGCGCTCAACACCAGACTCAGACCCGCCTCTTGTTTGGTGACTTCCGGCGCATTGGCCAGCGCGACAAAGTTCTTCTGCGGGCCAAGGTTCTTCGCCGCTGGCTGCACTTCGATGTACTTGCCGGTTACCAGGGTTTCCAGATTCTCTGTCTTGATCAGGCCGAGCTCAGGCTTGACCACCCAGAACTGACTGCCAACCCGGGCAATCTTCTCCGGCACTTCCGTGATGCGCGCGGTGAGGATGACCGATTGCAAGTCGTCAGTCAGATCGACGCTTTCAATCTTGCCGACATCCAGCCCTTTGAAACGAACCGGCGTGCCGCTGCTGAGACCGTCGGCGCGATCGACTTTGATCGTTACTACGCTGCCTTTTTTACTGGCGTCGTCATGATTGGCAAACAGACGGAAACGCGGAATGCGTTTCTGCAGCGGTGCCTTGGCCTGCGGTGTTTCGAAGGCGATACCGCCGGCCATCAGGGTTTGCAGGGATTCACTCTTGACCTGAATGCCGCCGGTCAACCCGCCGGTCAACGTCACACCGCTGACATTCCAGAACCGCGTCGAAGCGTTGACCAGGTTTTCGTATTCCTTCTCGATGTGCACGCCGACTATGATTTGTTTGCGCGTCTTGGAGAATTGGTAGCTCTGTACCGAACCGACCTTGACCTGCTTGTACAAGATCGGACTGCCGACATCGATCGAACCCAGCGTGTCGGTGAACAGCACCAGGTGCAGACCCGGCGAACGCAGATCCAGCGGTGGCGCTTTCGGACGTGCTTCGAACTCACGTTTCGGGGCGGCACCTTTGTCACCCGGACGCACGGCGATGTAGTTACCTTTCACCAGCGCTTCGAGACCCGTGATGCCGGCCAGCGAGATCGACGGTTTGACCACCCAGAACTGAGTGCCCTCCACCAGATAATCTTCGGCTAGCGGATCGAGGGTTAACTCTGCAGTGGCACTGTTCAGATCGGCGTCGACTTTCAATGCTTTCAGGTTGCCGACCTGAATGCCTTTGTACATCACTGGCGTACGGCCAGCCTGCAGGCCTTCGAAGTCGCTGAGTTTGACCTTCACACGAATACCGGCAGCGGCGGCGTCGAAGTCCTCGTAGAGACGGAATGGCAGGCTCGGATCGGTTGGCGGACTGTCCTTGCGATTCTCCGGCGTGGCGAAGGCGATACCGCCGGCGACGATGCTGGCCAGCGATTCGCTGCGCACTTTTACCCCGGACAGGTTGGCGTCGATGCTGATGCCGCTGGCGTTCCAGAAACGTGTGTGTTTGCGCACCAGTTTGGCGTAGGTCGGTTCGATGAACACTTTGAGCTCAACGGTGCTTTGGTCTTCCGACAGCACATAACTTTTGACCTGACCGACTTTGATCTGCTTGTAGAACACCGGGCTGCCACGGCTCAGCGAACCGAGACGATCAGCCTTGATGGTCAAGTGCAGACCAGGTTTGGCGTCGGACAGCGGCGGCTCTTCGGCCAGCGCCTTGAACTTGCGCGCGGGCTCGCCTTCGCCGGGACTGATAGCGACGTAGTTACCTGAGACCAGCGTCTCCAGACCAGTGATGCCGGCCAGAGTTACGCTCGGTTTGACCAGCCAGAAACGCGTGCTGGTTTTGAGGTATTGCTCGACGTCCTTGTTCATCTCGACGGTGGCAATGACGCCTTTGGAGTTGCCCTCGTCATCGAGCTTCAGCGTTTTGACCTTACCGACCGACATGCCCTTGTACATGATCTCGGTTTTATTGGCCTGGATGCCTTCACCGCTTTCAAAGCGAATCTGGATCTCGATGCCGGTTTCGGAATAGGCACGCCAGCCGAGCCAGCCACCGATGATTAACGCGATCAGAGGCAGTACCCAAATGGCAGACCAGTTCGAGGCCGGTCGGGTTTTCGCTACGGGCAAATCAGTCATGGTCGTCGTCCGACTCCGTGTTATCCCAAATCAGTCGGGGATCAAAAGTTACTGCGGCAAGCATCGTCAGAATCACCACACTGGCGAAGGCGATGGCGCCAAGATTGGCTTCGACACTGGCTAAGCGGCCGAAATTGACGACCGCCACCAGAATGGCGATCACAAAAATATCGAGCATCGACCAGCGGCCAATGAACTCGATGAAGCGGTACATCCAGATGCGCTGCCGCGCCGACAACGGTTGTTTGCGTTGTACTGAAAACAACAGCAGTGCGATGCCCACCAGTTTGAAAGTCGGCACCAGAATACTGGCGATGAACACCACAGCAGCAATCGGGATCATGCCGTGCTGCACCAACTGGATCACGCCGGACATGATCGTGCTTGGGTCACCTTGACCCAAAGAACTGACAGTCATGATCGGCAATACGTTGGCCGGTATATAGATAATCGCCGCCGTGATCAGCAGGGCCCAAGTACGGGTGAGGCTGTTCGGCCGGCGCGCGTGAACCAATGCACCGCAGCGGGTGCAGGTTTGTTCATCGTTGTCCGCTTCCTGCCGGTTCAACTCGTGGCATTCGGTGCACGTCAGAATGCCTGCATCAATCGCCCGCATGAGCATCTTCCCCTGATAACGCCTGCCAGATCTGGTGCGGCGACATCACCACTTCCAGCCAGACCTGAACCAGCAACAAGCCGATAAAACACGCCAGGCCAAGGCCGACGGTGATGGCGGCCATGTCCGCCAGTTTGACGATCGCCACCAGTACGCCCATGAGGTAAACCTCGAGCATCCCCCAGTCTTTGAGGTGGTGGTAAATGCGGTAGAGCAACAAGCCATAGCTGCGACCGATGTCAAAACGGATCGTCAGCAGCACAAACAATTGGCACAGCAACTTGAGCAGCGGAATGGCCATGCTGCACAGGAACACAACAATCGATACGCCTTGCATGCCGGTATTGAACAGACCGAGCACGCCACTCCAGACCGTATCATCCGAAGACTGCCCGAGTAGATTGAGCTGCATGATCGGCAAAAAGTTCGCTGGTATGTACAGCAGCAGTGCCGCAATCACCAGGGCAAGGCTGCGCTGCACCACGTTATGGCGGTGGGCGTACAACTCGTATCCGCAGCGGGGGCAGAGGGCTTTCTCGCCGTGGGCAAGTGTTGGCTTGCGCATCAGCAGGTCGCACTCGTGACAGGCCACCAAGTCTTCCAGCGGTAGATCTGACAGCCCGGGGGCGTCAACCGACTCTGACATAAAGGCTCTGGCTCCAAAAAAGGTGGGGCTATTCTAGTGTTCTGGTTCGAAAATAACTGTGCAAATTTGTTCGATGAACCGTGCAAAAACTTTCCTGCGGGCAAAACAAAACCCCAACTGCTTTCGCAATTGGGGTTTCGGAATTTAATCTTGACGATGACCTACTCTCACATGGGGAAACCCCACACTACCATCGGCGATGCATCGTTTCACT
>NZ_JASCPK010000265.1:0-3895 GCF_029959385.1 Pseudomonas sp. PS01303 | reverse complement strand
GCCGAAGGCTGCGATCTTTTGATCTTTATCTTGAAAAGCCAAGATCAAAAGATCGCAGCCTTCGGCAGCTCCTACAGGGATTTGTGTAGGGTTGGGGATCAGTGCAGGTTGAGTTTCGCCGCCGCACGTTCGGTAATTTCCGTGCGCAATTTCAACGAAGGCGCTGCGCGCAGGCGGGCCTCATCGACAACAGCGCTCGGTGCCGTCTCCGGGCGGCCTGAGTCAAACGGCGGCGCCGGCGCATATTCCAGCTGCAACTGCACCAGTTGCGCGGTATCCGCACCCACCAACTCTTCAGCCAGCACCAATGCAAAATCAATCCCCGCCGTAATCCCGCCACCGGTAAACAGGTTGCCGTCACGCACCACGCGATCCTTCACCGCAATCGCCCCCAGCGTCGGCAGCAGATCGTGATACGCCCAGTGCGTGGTCGCGCGTTTACCCTTCAACAATCCCGCCGCCCCCAGCACCAGCGACCCGGTGCACACCGACGTGACGTATTTCGCCTGAGCAGCCTGACGCTTGATGAACTCCAGCGTCGCTTCATCCTCCATCAACACGCCGACACCGCCACCACCCGGCACACAAATCACATCCAGATCCGGGCAATCTTCAAATGTCGTGGTCGGTTTCAGCAGCAAACCGGTGCTGGCGGTGACCGGCATCAGATCCTTCCAGATCAGATGCACCTGCACGTCCGGCAGCGAAGCGAGCACGTCATAAGGCCCGGTCAGGTCGAGTTGCTGAACCTGCGGAAACAACAGAAAACCGATCTGCAGCGTCATCGTTCTTGCTCCATGAAAAGAGGTGGACGGCTTCACTGTAGGCGCGTAGGTTCTGGCGCATACGCCAATAACCCCACGAATTACGCCAAATGCCCAAAACCATCCACGTACTCGCGTTTGCCAACATGCAGATCCTCGACGTCACCGGGCCGCTGCAAGTGTTCGCCTCGGCCAACGACATCGCCCGCCAGCGCGGCTTGCCGATTCCCTATGCGCCAACGGTGATCGCCAGCGGCGGCGGGGCGGTGATGTCGTCGGCGGGGCTGGCGGTGTTGGCCGAACCGTTGCCGCAAGAGGCGAGCGACACGTTGATCATCGCCGGTGGCTGGGGCATTTATCCCGCCGCCGAAGACGTGCCGCTGGTGGATTGGGTGCGCGAGCATGCGGCGAAATGCCGGCGGGTTGCCTCGGTATGTACCGGCGCGTTTCTGCTGGCGGCCAGTGGCTGGCTGGATGGTCGCCGCGTGGTTACGCACTGGACTCGTTGTGAACAATTGGCCCAGCAACATCCGAAACTGCAAGTCGAGGCCAATCCGATCTTCATCAACGACGGCCCCGTTTGGACGTCCGCCGGTGTCACCGCCGGCATCGACCTGGCACTGGCGATGGTCGAAGAAGATCTCGGCAGCGACATCGCGCTGGACGTCGCCCGGCATCTGGTGGTGTTCCTCAAACGCCCGGGCGGTCAGTCGCAATTCAGCGTGACCTTATCGCTGCAAAATCAGGGCAATCGTTTTGATGAACTGCACGCGTGGATCGCGGAAAACCTCACCTGCGACCTCGGCATCCCGACCCTCGCCGAACAAGCCGGGATGAGCGAACGCAGCTTCGTCCGCCACTACCGCGCCGACACCGGCCAGACCCCGGCGCGGGCGATCGAATTGATCCGCGTTGAAACCGCTCGGCGATTGCTCGGCGACACTGGATTACCGGTCAAACGCATCGCCGCCAATTGCGGGTTTGGCAGTGAAGAGACATTGCGCCGCAGTTTCCTTCGTGCCATCGGCGTGACGCCACAAGCCTATCGCGAGCGGTTTTCGGTCAGTGCTGCAACAGATCCAGTAATGCCTTGAGGGTTTGTTCGGGGGCTTCTTCGGGAATGTTATGCCCGACACCGGACAACACGCGCCGCTCATAAAAACCAGTGAAATGCTCCGCGTCTTCATCCTCTTGTGGTGCAGGGCTGACACCGTCGTCGGCACCGCACAAAGAAATGCTCGGCACGCTAATGGCCGGTTGTCGAGTCAGCAAATCTTCCATCGACTCAAGCGCCGAATCTCCCGCGACATACATAAAGCGATGGCGATAGGAGTGGATCACCACGTCAACGAAATCAGGGTTGTCGAAGGTTGGCGCACTCAGGGGATAACGCTCGGCGCTGCGCGACCAGGTCGGTGACCACAGCTTCCATAGCAATTCACAAAACTCCCGACGAATTTGCTTCAGTCCCTCAACGCCACGTGGCGTGTGGAAGTAATACTGATACCAGAGCCGATGTTCGGTCTCGGGATCCAGCGGTCGAATCGAGTTCGGGATGTCCTGCAGGTTGTAGCCATCACCGGTCACCAGGCCGCGCACCCGTTCCGGAAATAACGCCGCGACGATGCATGCCGCGCGACCACCCCAGTCATAACCGCAGAGCGTGGCTTGTTCGATGGAGAGTGCATCCATCAAATCCAGCAAATCCTGAGCGAGTGCGGCTTGCTGGCCTGAGCGCAGTGTTTTTGCATCGTTGAAGCGAGTCGGCCCGTAACCGCGCAGGTACGGAACGATGACTCGGTAACCCTGAGCGGCGAGGAGCGGCGCGATCTCGTCGTAAGCGCGAGGGGAATAGGGGAAGCCGTGAAGCAGGATCACCGGCACACCGGTTTCCGGGCCATGCACCTCATAGGCAATGGTCAGGCTGGCGGTTTTGCAGAACAGAATCGCTTTTCCACTCATACCGGGCTCCTGTTATCCGAACAGCACCTTCTGCCAATGATCTTCACTGATGATGGCGATCGGCACGCCGCTGTCTCTTAGCTCAACGGCTTTTTTGATCTTCGTACCATAGCTGCTGTGCAGCCACTGTTCATTGCCGATGCTGCCGATCACCAGATAGTGGATTTTCTTGCTGACAGCTGCACCAATCAGTCCGCCGCGTTCTACGATCAACGATTCACACGCTTTGCGCGGCCCGTAAGCCATAACACCGGTAAACAGAAAAACGCGATCGGCACAGTCCAGCGACGGGGCTGGATTATCGAGCGGCAGGTTGTTGGGCATGCTGAAGGTTTGTGCTGCGCCCACTGGCAGGCCGGCGAATTGGTGAAGTATCTCCAGCAATTCCACAGACTCGTCGGCATCCAGCACGCCATCGCTAAGCATGCCTTCAAGACGCCTGTAGAGAATATTGACTACTGGATCTTCCAGGTGCACCCAGTGCGTTTCGATCCAGGTTTTTAGAAACTCGGCTTCCTGCTGGTTAATCTTGCCGTCGGCGGCAAGCCCTGCAGCAATACCTGCGAGCGCATCGGCCGAACGCCTGTCGATCCGCGCTTCGTGAAAGAAACGGCTGTTTTGAAATTCCTGATGTAAATCGACCATCGATGCTTCTCCTTAAGCCTCAGCTTCCGCCACCTGATTGAAATACTTCGTCCGATCCGGCGTAAACGTCACCACCATTTTCGTCCGCGAGCACGTCAGCGCGCGTTCCTCCCGCAAATCAATATCCAGATCCTCCCCACGCAAGCCTTGCCACTGTGCGAGGTATTTCAGTGAACCGAATTTTTCGAGTTTTTTCAGGCTGCGGCTGACGCCTCCTTTCCAGCCGAGTACCGGCAGTTCGTTGGCGAGGCATTTGTCGGCGAGGTCGGGGAAGCGCGTGGCGCGCTGGCGGCCGATTTCCCAGCATTTGATCAGGCCTTCGTCGGCGTCTTCCCAGAGTTGGGTGCGGGTCAGGCCGCTGCGCAGCGGCGAGGTGATGGGGCGCTGGACGTGTTGGGTCATTCCGGTTCCTTGAAATTCGGGTTTTGTTGGACAGCTCCGCTGTGCCCGTTGGGTTTGATGGTAGGGGGGGATGTAACGGCTGGCAACAGGGTATTTCAGGGTGTGAGTGCGGGGTGTGGGGG
>NZ_JASCPK010000264.1:0-3905 GCF_029959385.1 Pseudomonas sp. PS01303 | reverse complement strand
ATAGCGGTCTGTCAGCCGATACATGTTTCATAGACAGACCGCTATCGCGAGCAGGCTCACTCCTACAGGGGATCTCCATTACCGTTTGCTGATCACCACCTCCAGATACTCACTCGGCACCACCAGCGAATCCTCTCCTGCTCGATTCATACGATTGAGCAAATCCGCCAGATCACTTTCCAGCGCCTGCCCACTCTCCGGCGGCAGCGCGGCGAACGCTTTGTGCACCGGCCCGTACCAGTGCCGGAAGATATCGATGAAGTGCGCCGCCGAGCGATAGCGGAAATTGAACTCGCGGCGTGTTACCTGCACGACAAAATCATGACCATCGAAATGCTCATGCAGCCACGCTTCCGTGCCCCAGTTCGACGGTGGCTGGGCGATCGCCGGGGGCGGCAGATGCCGGCCGAGGGTTTTGAACATCTGGCCGACGAAACCTTCCGGCGTCCAGTTGGCCAGACCGATCCGTCCACCTCGGCGACAGACCCGACCCAGCTCAGCGGCCGCTTTGTCCTGATCCGGCGCAAACATCACGCCGAACGTCGACAGCACTGCGTCGTAACTCTCATCTTCGAACGGCAGATCCTCAGCGTCAGCGACTTGAAAAGTCACGTCGAGATGTTCGGCGCGCGCCCGATCCTGTCCACGTTCCAGCAGCGCTGCGACGTAATCGGTGGACGTCACCAGCGCACCCCGCCGCGCCGCCGCCAGTGTGGCATTGCCGTTGCCGGCCGCGACGTCCAGCACCTCTTCATCACAGCGCAGATCACAGGCTTCGGCGAGGTTTTCACCGACGATTTGCAGGGTGGTGCCGATCACGGCGTAGTCGCCACTGGCCCAGGCAACCTTCTGGCGTTCTTTCAAGGCAGTCAGATCAATCGGTGCAGTCATGAATTCGAGCTCCGCTGCGTTCTTGTTATGGACATAGAAAACCGGGCCGGCAGTGACCCCGCTCAGTCACTATCGCGCCGCGTCTGCCTGGCGTCCCGGCCAATCGTCCGGCAACCCGTCAAAACCGCTGCTTTGCCGATGAATGGTGGAAATCTGTAAAGCCGCTGCAACAGCCTCGGGATTGCCAGCGGCGGTGGATTGGTTTTTGATGCACGACCGCCTCTGGAACGGACTCGACCGATGTCACTGCAAATCGATTGGCTCGCGCATCACATGCAACACAGCGACCGCTATGCCGAATGGATTCATCAGCAATTTCACTACGAATATGCGCATCAACCACTGGCCGATTGGCAGCGTGAATTTGCTCAAGGGCAAAGCAACGGTGAATGGTCGTGCCTGATTGCTCTGGACGGCGAACGTCTGATCGGCGGCGCGGCATTGGCCCGCGATGATCTGGCCCATCGGCCGGATCTCGGCCCGTGGCTGGCCTGCGTGTTCGTCAGCCCCGAGGCGCGCGGGCAAGGGTTGGCGGAGCGTTTGATTGACGGGATTTGTCAGGAGGCGAAGGACTGCGGGTTTGCGCGCTTGTACCTGCACACCCAATCCAAGCAGGACTACTACGCCAAACGCGGCTGGCAAGTGATGGAACGCTTCCGCGCGTGGGACAGTGAACAGGCGCTGATGGCCCGCAATCTCTAGTCCTCACCGCAACCCGTGGGAGCAAAGCTTGCTCGCGAAAGCGGTGTATCAGCCGAAGAGAATATTGACTGACGCATCGCTTTCGCGAGCAAGCTCGGCTCCTACAATGATTGCGTACGCCTTGCCGGAGTGAGGCTAGACTCACTTATTACCCAGTCGAGGGGGCCGCAGGGCGCAGCGAACGCCCTGCCCGAATCCCCGACCACCGCCCGGTGGCGCATGCCTCGACCGTCAACGCCGCCGGACTGTGATCCTGTTTCAGGAGCACACACAATGGACGAGGCCCGACTCAACGACTTCATGGGCAAACTGGTCAACGACATGGGCGGCGCGGCGATGCTGGCCAATGTCATCGTCGGCGAAGAGCTCGGGCTGTACCGGGCGATGGCCGACAGCCAACCAATCAGCCCCGAAGCCCTCGCCGCAAAAACCACCTGCAACCCACGTCTGGTGCGCGAATGGCTCAGCGCCCACGCGGCGTCCGGCTACATGGAGCACCTCAACGGCCAATTCCGCTTGCCGGAAGAACAGGCACTGGCGCTGGCCGTGGAGGATTCGCCGGTGTACGTCGCCGGCGGACTGGGCGTGGTGGCATCGTTTTTCCACGACAAAGACAAACTGGTCAAAGCCATGCGCGGCAACGGCGCCCTGCCGTGGGGCGATCACCATCCGTGCATGTTCACCGGCACCGAGCGCTTCTTTCGGCCCGGCTATAAAGGCCACTTGATCGCCGAGTGGCTGCCGGCGCTGGACGGCGTGGTCGCCAAACTGGAGGCCGGCGCCAAAGTCGCTGATGTCGGCTGCGGTCACGGCGCCTCGACGGTGATCATGGCGCAGGCGTTCCCCAATTCGCGTTTTGTCGGTTTCGACTATCACGCACCGTCGATTACCGTCGCTACTCAGCGCGCTGAAGAAGGTGGCGTGAGCAGTCGGGCGACGTTTTTTCAGGGCACCGCGAAAAGTTATCCGGGCAATGACTATGACCTGATCTGCTATTTCGACTGCCTGCACGACATGGGCGACCCGGTCGGTGCTGCGCGGCATGCCTACGATTCGTTGAAGGATGACGGCACGGTGCTGCTGGTCGAGCCGTTCGCCAACGATACGCTGGACGACAATATCAATCCGGTCGGGCGGTTGTTTTACGCGGCGTCGACGTTTATTTGCACGCCGAATTCGTTGTCGCAGGAGGTGGGTTTGGGTCTCGGTGCGCAGGCTGGGGAATTGCGTTTGCGCAAAGTATTTACCGAGGCAGGATTCAAGCATTTTCGCCGCGCCACACAGACACCGTTCAACCTGATACTGGAGGCGCGTAAATAACCCGGCCAGAAAAGTCAGTGCTAACCTGCATGTCATCCTCCAGCCTTCGGAGCGCTTGCCATGCTCGACAGCCCGACCCGCGAACACCTCGACACGCTGCAACAGGCGATGGCCGATGGCGATTTTCTGGTACTGACCGGCGCCGGCATCAGCACGCCTTCGGGCATCCCCGATTACCGCGACAGCGACGGCGTGCGCCGGGGTCGGCAGCCGATGATGTATCAGGAATTCCTCGCCGCCCCGGAGTCACGCCGCCGCTACTGGGCGCGGGCGATGCTGGGTTGGCCGCGAGTACGCCAGGCGCGGCCGAATCCTGCGCATGAGGCGTTGGCCACGTTGCAGAGCCACGGGCGAATCAGCGGCTTGATCACGCAAAACGTCGACACTCTGCACGATCAGGCCGGCAGTCACGATGTCATCGAACTGCACGGCAGCCTGCACCGCGTTCTGTGTCTGGATTGCGCCCAACGCAGCGAACGCGATGCCATTCAGCAATTGATGGAAGCGCAGAACCCGTACCTCGCCGGCGTCGATGCGGTGCAGGCACCCGATGGCGATACCCTGCTCGACCCGGCGTTTGAAGCCCGCTTTCAATCGCCGCGCTGCCCGCATTGCGACAGCGAACGGCTGAAACCGGATGTGGTGTTTTTCGGCGAAAACGTCGCGGCCCATACGGCGGCCCGGGCGATGGCCGCAGCGGAAAGTGCTGCGGGGTTGTTGGTGGTGGGTTCGTCGTTGATGGCGTATTCAGCGTTTCGCTTGTGCCGTGTGATCGCGGATCGGGGCAAGCCTTTGATTGCGATTAACCTGGGCAAGACGCGGGCGGATGATTTGCTCGATCTGAAAATCGAAGCGTCTTGCGAACAGGTTTTGCCCCTGCTGACGCAACACCTGACTCCCTGAGCATCCCTATCCCCTGTAGGAGTGAGCCTGCTCGCGATAGCGGTGTGTCAGGCACCCTAGATGCTGACTGTTAAACAGCAATCGCGAGC
>NZ_JASCPK010000263.1:0-3951 GCF_029959385.1 Pseudomonas sp. PS01303 | reverse complement strand
GGCTTGCTCGCGAAGGCGGTGTGTCATCCAACAAAGATGTTGTCTGACACCCCCTCTTCGCGAGCAAGCCCGCTCCCACAGGGTTCTCGGGCATACCACAAATCAGTGTAGGAGCTGAGCTTGCTCGCGAAAGCGGTGTGTCAGGCAATAAATGTATCGTCTGACCCTCCGCATTCGCGGGCAAGCCCGGCTCCCACAGGGTTCTCTGGCGCACACAAAATCCCGGGTACACCGCATATAAATGTGGGAGCGAGCCTGCTCGCGAAGGCGGTGTGTCAGGCAATAAATGTATCGTCTGACCCTCCGCATTCGCGAGCAGGCTCACTCCTACAGGGATCTCGGCTGTACACAAAATCCGGGGCGCACCTACGATCAATGTGGGAGCGGGCTTGCCCGCGAAAGCGGTGTGTCAGGCAACAAATGTGTCGACTGATCCTCCGCATTCGCGAGCAGGCTCACTCCTACAGGGATCTCGGCTGTACACAAAATCCGGGGCGCAACTGCGATCAATGTGGGAGCGGGCTTGCTCGCGAAGGCGGTGTGTCAGGCAATAAATGTATCGTCTGATCCACCGACTTCGCGAGCGAGCCCGCTACCACAGGTTTTTATGGTGGATGATCAGGTTGGGTAGTTGGCCCGCAGGGCTTCGAGGCCGCCCTGGTAGATGCCGGTGAACAGCGCCACCACTTCTTCATCGCTCACGCCTTTGGCGGTGAAGCGCCCTGACCACGTCACCCGTGCGCCCTGCCCTTGGGCTTCAACCTTGATTGTCGCCAGATAATCCGTTGCCGGAAACGGTGCCTGTTCAATCGAGTAACTGTAGGTCTTGGCGGCGTTATCGAACGCTTGGAGGCGCTCGATAACTACGGCGCCGTCAGCGGTTTGCAAGGTGCGAACACGGCCGCCGTCGCTCAGTTCACTCTTGGGAATGAACGGCAGCCAGTCCGGCAGCGTGTTGAAGCCGCCGATCAATTGCCAGACCTGATCGGCCGAGGCCGGGATGTCGATATGTGCAGATGCAGATGCCATGGATAAACGTCTCTCTCAAGAATTCAAATAGTCAGGCTGTCGACCACGCCGCCATCGACGCGCAACGCAGCGCCCGTGGTAGCCGAGGACAGCGGCGAAGCAATGTAAGTCACCAGATGCGCGACTTCTTCAACATCCGCAACACGCTGGATGATCGAGGTCGGGCGGGCCTTGAGCACAAAGGCGTCGGCCTCATCGCGCAAGTTGCGGCCAGACTTGGCGGCGGCATCCTTGAGCATGTCTTGCAGGCCATCGGTGAACGTCGGCCCCGGCAAAATCGCATTCACCGTGACACCAGTGCCCGCCAAGCGCTTGGCCAAACCGTGGGACACCGCGAGGTTGGCGCTTTTCGTCACGCCATAATTGATCATGTCGGCCGGCGTCGCCACTCCGGATTCCGAGGACAGAAAGATCACCCGTCCCCAGCCCTGCTCGACCATCGCCGGCACGTAATGCCGCGCCAGGCGCACACCGGAAATCACGTTGACCTCATAGAAACGCGTCCACTCGCTGTCCGGCGCTTCGAAAAAATCCACGGCGTCGAAGATGCCAAGGTTATTCACCAGAATGTCCGCGCGCGGTTCGGCGGCGAACAGTGTCTGCGCGCCCTCCGCCGTGCCGAGGTCGGCCGCCAGACCGCGCAATTGCGCGCCCGGCACTTTTTCTCGAATGCTCGCCAACGCCTGCTCGACCTTGCCGCTGTCGCGGCCGATCACCACCACCGTGGCGCCGGCTTCCGCCAGCGACTGGCTGATGCCCAGACCGATCCCAGCGGTGCTGCCGCTGACGATGGCCAGTTTTCCACTCAGATCAATCTTCATGCTTTCACCTCATCGATGGGTAATGGTGCACGTTCAGAAACCAGTTTTGCCTCACGCATGGCCTGCCAGAACCCGGCAGGAATCACCGCCGACAACGCCGCGACATCTTCAGCGATGCGGCCCGGTTTGCTCGCGCCGGGAATCACCGCAGCAACGGCAGGATTGGCCAACGAAAATTGCAGCGCGGCAGCTTTCACATCAACGTTGTAAGCGGCGGCGATGCGTTTGATCTGCTCAACTTTAGCGATCACTTCCGGGCTGGCCTTCTGGTATTCAAAGTGCGAACCACCGGCCAGAATGCCCGAGCTGTATGGGCCGCCGACGACGATTTCGACATTCTGTGCCAGCGCCGAGTCCATCAAACGTTGCAACGGACGTTCGTGATCAAGCAGCGTGTAACGCCCGGCTAGCAGAAAGCCATCCGGTTGCGCTTCAGTCAGATCGAGAGTCAATTCACACGGTTCGACTTTGTTCACGCCCAGACCCCAACCCTTGATCACGCCTTCTTCGCGCAAACGGGTCAGCACTTTGAACGCGCCAGTGCGGGCCTGATTGAAGTATTCCAGCCATTGATCGCCATAGAAGTCCTGAGCGATGTCGTGTACCCAGACGATGTCGAGGCGATCGGTTTGCAGGCGTTTGAGGCTGTCTTCGATCGAGCGCAGGGTCGCGTCGGCGCTGTAGTCATTGACGATTTTGTTCGGGCGACCGTGTTCGAACACGCCGCTTTTTTCGCCGAGATCGCGGGCTGCAGCGTCTTCGACTTCATCAAGAATCACCCGGCCAACCTTGCTGCTCAGCACGTAGTCGTCGCGCTTGTATTGCTTCAAGGCTTCGCCGAGGCGAATTTCCGACAGGCCCGAGCCGTAAAACGGTGCGGTGTCGAAGTAACGCACGCCGGCATCCCACGCAGCATGCACAGTGGCCTGCGCTTCTGCTTCGGGAATGGCGCGGAACATGTTGCCCAGTGGTGCGGTGCCGAAGCCCAGTTGGCCGGGCAGTTTGTCTTTCAAACTCATCGGATTGTCCTCATTCGTTGGTGGTCTGCGTGACCGTTGAGCAGATCCTAGATTGCGACACCGAGACCGTCCAAGACATAATGCGCAGCACTTGAGTCCCTATAGGTCTGACATGATCGACATCCGCCAATTGCGCTACTTCGTCGCCGTCGCCGAGGAAGAACACGTCGGCCGCGCCGCCGAACGGCTGCATATTTCCCAGTCGCCGCTGAGTCGGCAGATCGCGCAACTTGAAGAGCGCCTCGGCCTGACGCTGTTCGAACGCAGCCAGCAGCGCATTCGCCTGACCCGCGATGGCCAGACCTTTCTCGCCGAAACCCGCGCACTGCTCACGCACGCCAATCGCCTCGAATCCCTCGGTAAGCGCTTGGGTCGTGGCGAAGAAGGCGGTTTGTGCATCGGCTATATCGAGAACGCCATGCACGCCGGGGTTTTGCCCAATGCCTTGCGTGTGTTGCGGGTCGATCGGCCGAATGTTCACGTCGCGCTGTACAACTTGAGTTCCGCCGAGCAACTCGAAGGCCTGCGTCAGCGTAGTCTCGATATCGCATTGGTGGGTGAGCCGCCGACCGATGACGACCCGGATCTACTGGGTTTTCAGGTGCTGGATGACCCGATGCTGCTGGCGCTGCCGGAACAGCATCCGCTGGCGCAGCAGGCGGTGTTGAGCCCGCAGGATCTGGCGGATCAGGAATGGATCGGCGTGCAGCCACGGCAGGATGCGAGTGATGAGTTTGTCAGCGCCTGCATCCGCGCAGGGTTTACGCCGGACGTGCGCATGCAGGCGACTGAGCCGTTCACCGCGCTGGGGCTGGTGGCGTCGGGGCTGGGGATTGCGATGATTCAGAAAGGCCTGAGCCATAACGCACCGCCCGGAGTGGTGCTGCGTGAGGTGCCGTGGCTGGCGTTTACTACGCCGTTGTGGGCGGCGTGGCACCGGATTAATTTGCGGCCGTTGGTGGAAACCTTCCGCAAAGTCCTCACCGCCGCACAACCGATCCCTTGTGGGAGCGAGCCTGCTCGCGAAAGCGGTCTGCCAGTTACCGGCAATATTGACTGAACCACCGCATTCGCGAGCAGGC
>NZ_JASCPK010000262.1:0-3956 GCF_029959385.1 Pseudomonas sp. PS01303 | reverse complement strand
GCTGCGATCTTTTGATCTTGCTTTTGTTTTCCAAAAATCAAAGTCAAAAGATCGCAGCCTGCGGCAGCTCCTACAGGGGTGGTGTGTTTAGTAGAGGCATTCCACGGCCATGGCCGTGGCTTCGCCGCCGCCAATGCAGATCGCAGCGATACCGCGTTTGAGGTTTCGCTGGCGCAGGGCCGAGAGCAACGTCACCAGAATCCGCGCACCGGAAGCACCGATCGGATGGCCCAGCGCACACGCACCGCCATGCACGTTCAACTTGTCATGCGGGATTTCCAGGTGCGTCATGGCCGCCATGCCGACCACGGCAAACGCTTCGTTTACCTCAAATAGATCGACATCATCCAGCGACCAACCGGTTTTCTTGATCAATTTCTTGATCGCCCCAATCGGCGCCACCGGGAACAAGCCGGGGGTGTCGGCGAACGCCGCGTGACCATGAATCACCGCCAGCGGTTTCAACCCCAGCTTCTGCGCCTGAGATTGACGCATCAGCACCAACGCCGCCGCGCCATCGGAAATCGAACTGGAGTTCGCTGCCGTCACCGTGCCACCTTCGCGGAACGCCGGTTTCAGCGAGGCAATCTTGTCGAGTTTGGCTTTCGGTGGCTGCTCGTCGTTGCTGATCAGTACCTGCTCTTTGCCGACGGTCACGGTCAGAGGGACGATTTCGTCCTTGAAGCTGCCGTTCTGAATCGCCTGCTGAGCGCGGGTGGTCGAGGCGATGGCGAATGCATCCTGAGCCTCGCGGCTGAAATGGTTGGTCTCGGCACAATCCTCCGCGAAGGTGCCCATCAAGCGGCCCTTGTCGTAAGCGTCTTCGAGGCCATCAAGGAACATCGAGTCGAGCACGCGACCATGGCCCATGCGGTAGCCGGCGCGAGCACGATCCAGCAGATACGGCGAGTTGGACATGCTCTCCATGCCACCCGCGATCACCACATCGGCACTGCCGGCGACCAGCATGTCGTGAGCGAGAATGGTGGTCTCCATGCCCGAACCGCACATCTTGTTGACGGTGGTGCAACGGGTCGACTTGTCCAGCCCGGCGCCCAGCGCAGCCTGACGCGCGGGCGCCTGACCGAGGCCGGCCGGCAATACGCAACCGAACAGCACTTCATCAACCGAATCACTGGCAACACCGGCGCGTTCAACCGCAGCCTTGATCGCCGCGGCGCCGAGTTGCGGCGCAGTGAGGCTTTTCAGTTCGCCCTGAAAGCCGCCCATGGGCGTGCGCACGGCGCTGACGATAACAATCGGATCGTTGGAAATGGTCATGACAAATCCTCCTTACTTGGCGGCCATGCGCAAGGCGCCGTCGAGACGGATCACCTCGCCGTTGAGCATGCTGTTTTCGATGATATGCCGAACCATTGCAGCGTATTCGGCAGGCTTGCCCAGACGCGGCGGGAACGGTACGCCGGCGGCCAGCGAGTCGCGGACTTCCGGGGTCATGCCGGCCATCATCGGGGTTTCGAAAATGCCCGGGGCGATGGTCATCACGCGGATGCCGAAACGCGCCAGTTCACGGGCGGCGGGCAGAGTCAGACTGGCGATTGCGCCTTTGGATGCCGCGTAAGCTGCCTGACCGATCTGGCCGTCGAACGCCGCGACCGAGGCAGTGTTGATGATCACGCCGCGTTCGCCGTCGGCATTGGCTTCGGATTCGGCAATCGCCGCAGCGGCCAGACGCAGCATGTTGAAGCTACCGATCAGGTTGACGTTAATCACTTGCGCGAAACTGCTCAACGCATGCGGGCCGTTCTTGCCGAGGATTTTCTCGCCACGCACGATGCCAGCGCAGTTGACCAGACCATTGAGGCTGCCAAATGCGGCGACCGTCGCTTGCACAGCAGCTTCGGCAGCGGCTTCGTTGCTGATGTCAGCCACCACACTTTGCGCGCCCAGACGCTGAGCCTGAGCGGCAACCGCTTCGGCGTTCATGTCCACCAACATCACTTTGGCGCCGGCATTCACCAGCAATTCAGCGGTGGCCGCACCGAGGCCGGATGCGCCGCCGGTGACGATAAAAACCTTGTTCTCGATCTGCATGACTGTCTTTCCTGATTCAAGCTGAAACGTTATGCGCCGCGGCCTCTTGAGCCTTGGCGATTTCCTGGTTGCGCAAGATAAAGCGCTGCAATTTGCCGCTCGGGGTCTTGGGCAATTCGCTGACAAATTCGATTTCACGCGGGTACGAATGCGCCGCCAGACGCTTGCGCACGTGTTGCCGTAGTTCCTCGGCCAGCTCTGGCGCGGCGCGGTATTGCGCACTCAGCACGACAAAAGCTTTGACCAGTTCGGTGCGCTCCGGATCCGGCTTGCCGACCACCGCCGCTTCGACCACCGCCGGGTGCTCAATCAGCGCGCTTTCGACGTCGAACGGGCCAACGCGATAGCCGGAGGTGGTAATCACGTCATCGCTGCGGCCGACGAAACTGATGCTGCCGTCCGGGTTCCATTCCACGGTGTCGCCGCTCAAGTAGTAATCGCCGACGAAGGCCTTGGTCGGCGCGCCTTCGTAGCCACCGAACCAGCACATCGGTGATTGCGGACGGTCGATGGCGAGGATGCCGGGCTGGCTGACACCGAGTTCGTGGTACTGATCATCGAGTACGACAATGCGATGCCCCGGCGAGGCGAAACCGGCAGCGCCGATGTGTACCGCGTGGTCGAGGCCGTGGTGGTTGCACAGCACCATGCCCAATTCGGTCTGGCCGTAGTGATCGTGAATAACCACGCCGAGGTTGTCGGCGAACCAGCGGATCACCTCCGGGTTCAGCGGCTCGCCGGCGCTGCTGACGATGCGCAATTTGCCCTTGATCGACTTGCCGAACTCGTCACCGCCAGCAATCAGTAGACGATAGGCCGTCGGCGAACCGGTGAGGTTGGTGATGCCGTACTTGTTGATCACCCGGCAGGTGCTTTCGAGGGTGAATGGGCCATCGTAAAAGGTGATCGGGTGGCCCATCGACAACGGGCCGGTGACGCCGAAATAGATGCCGTAGGCCCAGCCTGGATCGGCAACGTTCCAGAACGCATCTTCCGGGCGCAGATCGACGGCATCGCGGGTGTAGCTCTGGAACGCGACGATGGCTTTGAGTGGTACCGACAGCGCTTTCGATGGGCCGGTGGTGCCCGAAGTGAACATCAGCAGAAACGGGTCTTCGCCGGTCATCAGCACCGGTTCGCAGACGTTGGAATAATTGGCGAGTTCGGCCCAAAAACTGAAATCGCCACGGACGATGCCCTGGCCTTTGGCGCCGCCGACGGTGACCAGCGTTGGGCAATCGGCGACTTCAGCGAGTTTCGGCCGGTTGACCGCGTCGGTGACCACGACTTTGGCGCCGGAGCTGTTCAGGCGATGTTCGAGGGCTTTCGGGCCGAACGCGGTGAACAGCGGTTGATAGACCGCGCCGATGCGCCAGGTGGCGAGCACGGTGATGAGCAATTCGATGTTGCGCGGCAGCAGGCCGGCGACCTTGTCACCCTTCTGCACGCCCTGAGCGAGAAGGAAATTGGCGAAACGCGCAGCTTTGTCCTGCAGGTCGCTGAAGGTGTACGTCGCACTGGCGCCGTCGCGACCTTCCCAGAACAGCGCAATGCGCCCGGGCAAGGCGTGGCGGTCGCAGCATTCGACGCAGGCGTTGAGCGCCTCCAGCGTACCGCTGAGCGCGGCTTCCACGGTGTGCTGATAGTTGAACTGTGTGGTGGCAGACAAGTAATCGCGCATTGCCAGAATCCCTCTGTGTTTTTATTAGGCTGGGAACCGTAAACAACAGAGGGATAGTCGCGCTGTGCGGGGGTTGGGGCAATGGTCAAAGCCATCAAAGTGGCTGACTGGTTTGGCCAAGACAGCTCAACATCGCCCTCCCTGTAGGAGCTGCCGAAGGCTGCGATCTTTTGACGTTTATTTTTTTAGAACAGGATCAAAAGATCGCAGCCTTCGGCAG
>NZ_JASCPK010000261.1:0-3988 GCF_029959385.1 Pseudomonas sp. PS01303 | reverse complement strand
GCGTTGTGTCAGACGACATCTCCGGTAGCTGATCCACCGCCTTCGCGAGCAAGCCCGCTCCCACAGGGGGATTGGTGCAGTATTCAAGCAATGTGTTCGGGCACAAAAAAGCCCCCGCCAGCCACAAGGCTGACGGGGGCTTTTCGGATGGGGCCAAGCTTACATCTCCACCTGCGTCCCCAACTCAATCACCCGGTTCAACGGAAGATTGAAGAACCGCAAGTTCCCATTGGCATTCTTCAACATGAACGCAAACAGCGCCTCTCGCCAACGTGCCATGCCTTCCAGCTTCGAGGCAATCACCGTTTCGCGACTGAGGAAGTAGGTCGTGCGCATCGGGCTGAAGTCCAGATCATCCAGATGACACAGCTTCAGCGCTTGCGGCACGTCAGGCTCATCGGTGAAGCCGAAGTGCAGGATCACCCGGAAGAAGCCCTCTCCGTGCGCTTCCACTTCAAAACGCCGCGACGGTGGTACGCGCGGGATGTCTTCGTAAACCACCGTCAGCAACACCACTTGCTCATGCAACACCTGGTTGTGCAGCAGGTTGTGCAACAACGCATGCGGCACGGCGTCGGAGCGCGCGGTGAGGAACACCGCAGTGCCCTGCACGCGATGCGGCGGTTGTACGCGGATGCTGCTGATGAAGATCGGCAGCGGCAGCGCGCCTTCGTCGAGGCGATCGACCAGCAACTGCTTGCCGCGTTTCCAGGTGGTCATCAGCACGAACAGCGCAATACCGGCGATCACCGGGAATGCACCGCCCTGCACGATCTTCGGCACGTTGGCGGCGAAGTACAGACCGTCCACCAGCAGGAAACCGATCAACACCGGCACGGCAAGGATTGGTGGCCATTTCCACAGCAGCAGCATCACTGCCGACACCAGAATGGTGGTCATCAGCATGGTGCCCGTCACCGCCACGCCGTAGGCCGAGGCCAGTGCGCCAGACGATTCGAAGCCGAGTACCAACAACACCACGCCAACCATCAACGCCCAGTTCACCGCGCCAATATAAATCTGGCCCTGCTCGGCGCTGGAGGTGTGCTGGATGTACATGCGCGGAATGTAGCCGAGCTGAATCGCCTGACGGGTCAGGGAGAACGCGCCGGAAATCACCGCTTGCGAGGCGATCACCGTGGCCATGGTCGACAGACCGACCAGCGGAATCAACGCCCAGCTCGGCGCCAGCAGGTAGAACGGGTTACGCGCCGCTTCCGGGTTGTCCAGCAGCAAAGCGCCCTGACCGAAGTAGTTGAGCACCAGCGCCGGCAACACCAGAATGAACCACGCGCGGGCAATCGGTTTGCGACCGAAGTGACCCATGTCGGCGTACAGCGCTTCGGCACCGGTCAGCGCCAGCACCACAGCGCCGAGGATCGCCACGCCCATGCCCGGATGAACGACGAAGAAATTCACCGCCCACATCGGGTTCATCGCATGCAGCACTTCTGGCGTGTGGCTGATGCCATACACACCAAGCGCGCCGAGGACGAGGAACCAGGTGACCATGATCGGCCCGAACAAAATGCCGATCCGCGCGGTACCGTGGCGCTGGATCAGGAACAACCCGACCAGAACGACCAGCGACAGCGGCACCACCCAATGGTCGATGCCATCGAATGCCAGCCCCAGACCTTCAATCGCCGAGAGTACGGAAATCGCCGGGGTGATCATGCTGTCGCCGTAAAACAGCGCTGCGCCGATCAGTCCGCAGACCACCAATAATGAACGCAGCTTTTTGCGATGCCCTGCCGCTCGCCTTGCCAATGCGGTGAGCGCCATGATGCCGCCCTCGCCCTGGTTGTCGGCGCGCAGCACGAACATCATGTATTTGATCGAAACCACCCAGATCAGCGACCAGAAGATCAACGACAGAATGCCCAGCACGCCGTCGTGATTGACGGGCACACCGTAGCCGCCGGAAAACACTTCTTTGAGGGTGTACAACGGGCTCGTGCCGATGTCGCCGTAAACCACCCCGACCGCCGCGACCAGCATACTCAGCGGCTTGGTTGCCGAACCCTCGGCGCCTGCCGCATGACTACTTGCCTGACCCATCCAACACTCCTGACTTACCGGAACCGGCTTCTTTTCAATGAAGCACTATGCTTTGTCGTGCAGCATGATGCGCTGATTTACCTGTTGTTACAGACGATTTGTTGACTGTAAAAAATTGGTAAAGCCCAACGGCGCGAAGCATAGCGCAGCACTCGTCGTATTTCCCGGCATAAAGCTGGTCAAGTGCGCTTCTCGCCGCTAGAATTGCGCACTTTTTGATCAGAGGCGCACCCTAAGCGCCCATCCGTCGGCTTCCGCCCTGCGCAAGCGGCGTCACAAAATACCGAGGTTAGACATGTCCACCACTCCTGCGCCGGCCAATCCAAAGGTTGGCTTTGTATCTCTGGGTTGCCCGAAAGCACTGGTCGACTCCGAGCGCATCCTGACCCAGCTGCGCATGGAAGGTTATGACGTGGTGTCCACCTATCAGGACGCCGACGTTGTAGTCGTCAACACCTGCGGTTTCATCGATTCGGCCAAGGCTGAATCTTTGGAAGTGATCGGCGAAGCAATCAAGGAAAACGGCAAGGTGATCGTCACCGGCTGCATGGGCGTGGAAGAAGGCAACATCCGCAACGTGCACCCGAGCGTGCTGGCCGTGACCGGTCCGCAGCAGTACGAGCAAGTGGTCAACGCCGTGCACGAAGTCGTGCCACCGCGTAAAGATCACAACCCGCTGATCGACCTGGTGCCGCCGCAAGGCATCAAGTTGACCCCGCGTCACTATGCTTACCTGAAGATTTCCGAAGGCTGCAACCACAGCTGCTCTTTCTGCATCATCCCGTCGATGCGCGGCAAATTGGTCAGCCGTCCGGTCGGCGATGTGCTCGACGAAGCTCAGCGCCTGGTCAAATCCGGCGTTAAAGAGTTGCTGGTTATTTCGCAAGACACCAGCGCTTACGGCGTTGACGTGAAATACCGCACCGGTTTCTGGAACGGCGCGCCGGTGAAAACCCGCATGACCGAACTCTGTGAAGCGCTGAGCACTTTGGGTGTCTGGGTACGTCTGCACTACGTTTACCCGTACCCGCACGTTGACGAGCTGATCCCGCTGATGGCCGCCGGCAAGATCCTGCCGTACCTGGACATCCCGTTCCAGCACGCCAGCCCGAAAGTGTTGAAGTCGATGAAACGCCCGGCGTTCGAAGACAAGACCCTGGCGCGGATCAAGAACTGGCGCGAGATCTGCCCGGATCTGATCATCCGCTCGACCTTCATCGTCGGCTTCCCGGGCGAAACCGAAGAAGACTTCCAGTACCTGCTCAACTGGCTGACCGAAGCCCAGCTCGACCGCGTCGGCTGCTTCCAGTACTCGCCGGTAGAAGGCGCTCCGGCCAACGATCTGGATCTGGAGATCGTTCCGGACGAGGTCAAGCAGGATCGTTGGGATCGCTTCATGGCGCACCAGCAAGCGATCAGCTCGGCCCGTCTGCAAATGCGTATTGGCCGTGAGATTGAAGTGCTGGTGGACGAAGTTGACGAGCAAGGCGCGGTTGGCCGCTGCTTCTTCGATGCCCCGGAAATCGATGGCAACGTGTTTATTGATAACGGCAGCAATCTGAAGCCGGGCGACAAGGTCTGGTGCAAAGTGACTGATGCCGACGAATACGATCTGTGGGCTGAGCAGATCTGATCTGAAGATCAAAAGCCCCTCACCCTAGCCCTCTCCCAGAGGGAGAGGGGACTGATCGAGGTGTTCTTTCGATTTACGGCGACTTGAAATATCGAGTCGAACTCAGGTTTTGAACAGCACGAAGGTCAGCTCCCTTCCCTAACCCTCTCCCAGAGGGAGAGGGGACTGATCGAGGTGTTCTTTCGAATTACGGCGACTTGAAATATCGAGTCGAACTCAGATTTTGAACAGCACGAAGGGCAGCTCCCTTCCCTAACCCTCTCCCAGAGGGAGAGGGGACTGATCGAGGTGTTC
>NZ_JASCPK010000260.1:0-4066 GCF_029959385.1 Pseudomonas sp. PS01303 | reverse complement strand
CTCGCTCCCACTTTGGACCGCGGTCAACTGTGGGAGCGGGCTTGCTCGCGAAGGCGGCGTGTCAGGCACATTTTGAGCGTCTGACCCACCGCATTCGCGAGCAAGCCCGCTCCCACAAGGGTAATGCGCTGCAGCTATCAGACCGAATCAAGCAACTCGTGTCGCGGTTTGCTATCGCAATTGCAGATCACCCGATTGCGCCCGCCCGCCTTCGCCTCATACAGCGCCTGATCGGCATCATTGAGCCAACGGGTCGCGTCGGCATGCGCGGGGTCGTACGCCGCCAGGCCGATACTCAAACTGACCTTCAGCGCCGGATTCTGCTCATAAACCATCGTGGCGAACCGCTCGCGCAACGCCTCCATCGCCTGCGCGGCATTGAACAGCGGCAAATCCGGAAGAATCACACAGAACTCATCACCGCCATAACGCCCGGCGACATCAGTGGAGCGCAGGTTCTGTTTGAGCATTTTGCTCAACTGCCGCAACACAATATCCCCCGCCACATGGCCGTAGGTGTCGTTGATCGACTTGAAATGATCGATATCGATCAAGGCAATCGCCGCGCCCTGAGTTTGCCGCTTGCAACGTTGAAACATGCTGTCCAGTTGATCCTTCCAGGCGCCGTGATTGAGCAGCCCGGTAAGACTGTCGGTGCGGCTCAGGGCCAGCAGTTCGCGTTTGTGCTGCCCCAGCGTGTAGGCCTGACGGAAACAGATCCAGCCCAACGCCAGCGGATACAGCATCAGCAGCGGCAAGCAGGCGTAAAGTTGTGTGGGAGAAGTGACCGCAACAAATGCCGGGGCAAACACCACAAGACCAACGCCAACCCCGAGAATCTGCGCCGCCAGGCCCGCCAGCAGAAAACGCACCCCGCCGATGGCGACGTTGTTCATGGCCATCATCGAAACGGTGGTGGCGCTGGGCAGCGGATTGAAATGCATCGCCGCGACCCAAAAGCCGCCGAAAAAGGCGTCGATCAATAAATTACGGTGTTCGGCGTGATACGGCGTGGGTGAGCGTCGCGCCCATTGAAACGCCAGATGCGGCCAGATGGCCCCGTTGATCAACATCACCGCCCACACCCAGGCCGGCGGATCGAGCGGATACATCGCCACACTGACGCAAACGAGCCCCAGCGCCAGCCCAATGGTGCGCGATGTATAAAGCCTCCTGGCCAATGAAAGTCCTTTTCCCCCGGTGTTTCCCATAAGGGCCTCGATGACTCGACGGAACCTGCGCACAGCATTGAATAGACGTGCTGGGAGTCTATCAGGGCAACGTTAAATAGCCATCACCGGCCAGCGGCCACTCTGCACGCACATTCCCTTGTGGGAGCGGGCTTGCTCGCGAAAGCGTTAGGCCAGCCGACATCCATGTATCTGACTCGCCACCTTCGCGAGCAAGACCGCTCCCACACGATAAAAACTGTCACCGCGCGCGGCCGAATATTTGGCTATAAATGAAAGGAGCAAAACGGAAAAACAACTATAAGAAGGAGGCCCATGCGCAGTTATCAAGTGTTGATCATCGGCAGCGGTTTTGGCGGCCAGTGCGCGGCGGTCAATTTGCTCAAGGCCGGGATCGACGATTTTCGCATGCTGGAGCGACGCGATTTTTTCGGCGGCACCTGGTGCCAGAACACCTACCCCGGCGCAGCGGTGGATGTGCCGTCGCCGCTGTATTCCCTGTCGTTTGCGCCGTATCGCTGGTCGCAGATGTTTGCCGGGCAAGCGGAATTACAGCGTTACACCGAACACGTGATCGACCAATTCAACCTCCGCGAGCGCGTGGAACTGCAGGCGAATGTCGAGCGCGTCGAATGGGATGAGCTGGAAAAACGCTGGACGGTTTACACCAGCGCCAAAGGCATTTATTGCGCGCAGTTCCTGATCAATGCCAGCGGCCCGCTGAGCCAACCGGTGATCCCACACTTTGCGGGGCAGGATCGCTTTCAGGGCAAGACATTTCATACAAACAATTGGGATCACGACTACGACTATCGCGGTAAACGCGTCGCCATCATTGGCAGCGGTGCGAGCGCGGCGCAAGTGATTCCGGCGATTGCTCCGGAGGTCGAGCAACTACACGTTTTGCAGCGCACACCGCACTGGGTATTACCCCGCGCAGATCGCGTTTTCGGGCCGCTTCAACGTTGGCTGCTCGGCATCAAACCCGCCTACAAGCTGCTGAGATGGCTGATTTACTGGCAATTCGAAACCCGGGTCATCGCTTTCAAATACTCGAAACCGGCGATTCATCTGGTGCAAAAGCAAGCGTTGAAGTTTCTCAAACGCCAGGTGCCTGACCCGGTGCTGCGCGAAAAACTCACGCCCGACTTCACCATCGGTTGCAAACGGGTGTTGGTCTCCAGCACCTATTACCCGGCGCTAACCCGCCCCAACGTGACGCTGCACAGCCGAGAACAAGGCATCGCCTCAATCGATGAAAGCGGAATCAACACGGTTGATGGCCAACACATCGATGTGGATCTGATCGTCTGGTCGACCGGTTACGACGCCACCGACGGTGTTATTTCCTACCCCGTCAGCGGCAAAAACGCTGTGCAACTCAGAGATGTCTGGGCTGAATATCCCCGCGCGTACCTCGGCACCAGCCTGCCGGACTTTCCCAACCTGTTTATCGTCACTGGGCCGAACACCGGCATTGGCCATACATCGGCGCTGTTCATCATCGAATCGCAGATGAACTACATCATCGACTGCATAAGAACGCTCAAAACCAAAGGTTTGCGCAGCATCGAAGTGCGCCCCGAAGCGGAACGTACCTACACTGAGATGATCCATCGGGAGATGGAGCGCACGGTCTGGAAGTCCGGCGGTTGCCACAGTTGGTATCAAAGCAAGAGCGGTCATGTGATCGCGATGTTTCCCGGCTTCAGTTTCAGTTATTACCGGTTGACCCGGGCGCTGAAACCGGCCGACCACATTCTGTCCTGAACACGTAAAAGGAAGACGTCGATGCTTTTGCTGTTTGTCGCCCTCGCAGTATTCGTGGCCTGGAGCTGGTTGAGTTACCCGGCGGTCGGCCATTGGTTGTACGACCTGAACATGGCCATCGAGGCCAAGTTGTACAAGTTGCACAAAATCGAAGTGCCGATCGCCGAGATGACGGTGTCGACCTGGCAGGGCGGGCCTTATGAAGCGTCCAGCGCGATTCTGATGTTGCACGGCTACAGCGCCGACAAGAATTTGTGGCTGCGCTTCGCCCGGCATTTTGTCCGGCAGTATCGAGTGATCATTCCGGACTTGGCCGGCCATGGCGAAACTGGCTTCAAGGCTGGCGGCGGTTATGACATTCCGCTGCAAGCCAAACGCATGATTCAGTTGCTCGACGTCTGCGGCGTGGAGAAAGTCCATGTGATCGGCAACTCGATGGGCGGCTACATTGCGGCGTGGCTGGCGGCGACGTACCCGGATCGCATCGCCTCGGTGGCGTTGATTGACCCGGCCGGCGTCACGGCACCGCAGGCCAGCGACATGGAGCGGCACTTGGCGCGCGGGCATAACCCGTTTCTGATCAATTCCCGCGAAGAGTTCAAAAACTTCTACGCGATGACCATGGAATCGCCGCCGTGGGTGCCGAAACTGGTGCTCGACGCCATCGCTCAGCGCTACGAACAAAATCGCGATGACCTCGAAGAAATCTTCCGCGACTTCCGCGCCAGCCCGCCGATGGAACCGAAACTCGCTGACATCAAATGCCCGGCGCTATTGCTCTGGGGGCGCAAGGACCGGCTGATCGACGTCAGCAGCGTGCCGGTCTGGAGCAAGGGCATCGCCAATTTGCGCGTGGACGTGTGGGATAACGTCGGGCACATGCCGATGGTCGAACAGCCGTCGAATACCGCGCGGTTGTATCGGGAGTTTTTGGGTAATCAACGATGACCCCACTCTCAGCAACACTGACTACTTTTGTGGTGAGGGGATTTATCCCCGATGGACTGCGCAGCGGCCCCAATCCATTGAATGCGGTTTGCCTGAAAAAACTGGATGACAGAACTGGGGCTGCTGCGCAGCCCATCGGGGATAAATCCCAGGGCCAA
>NZ_JASCPK010000025.1:0-57342 GCF_029959385.1 Pseudomonas sp. PS01303 | reverse complement strand
CGAAAGCGGTGTGCCAGTCAACTCATTGGCTGAATGACCCAGCGCTTTCGCGAGCAGGCTCGCTCCCACATTTGTTTTGAATACACCCCGGAAAGCCGGAAATCAGGAGATAGAAGATGGATTTGAATGCTGAGGTAGACCAACTGGTCAAGGCATCCCAGGCGTGGATCCCGATGATCATGGAATACGGCAGCCGCGTGCTGCTGGCAGTGATTACCCTGGCCATCGGCTGGTGGCTGATCAACAAGGTCACGCAAAAACTCGGCGGTCTGCTGGCTCTGCGCAATGCTGACCTGGCATTGCAAGGTTTTATCAGCAGCCTGGCCAACATCATTCTCAAAGTGCTGCTGATCGTCAGCGTCGCGTCGATGATCGGCGTGGAAACCACCTCGTTCGTAGCTGCAATCGGTGCTGCCGGTCTGGCCATCGGTCTGGCGTTGCAGGGCAGCCTGGCGAACTTCGCCGGTGGCGTGCTGATTCTGCTGTTCCGTCCGTTCCGTATCGGTGACTGGATCGAAGCGCAGGGCGTGGCGGGTACTGTCGACAGTATCCAGATCTTCCACACCGTGCTGCGAACCGGCGACAACAAGACCATCATCATGCCTAACGGCAACCTGTCGAACGGCATCATCACCAACACCAATCGTCAGCCGACCCGTAAGGTTGTGTTCGATGTGGGCGTTGATTACGAAGCCGATCTGCAAAAGGCCCGTCAAGTGCTGCTGGATCTGGCCAACGACGAGCGCATTCTGCAAGACCCGGCGCCGCAGGCGGTAATTTCGACGCTGGGTGACAGCGCGATCACCGTTTCCCTGCGTGTGTGGGTTAAAACTGCAGACTACTGGGACGTGATGTTCATGTTTAACGAGCAGTCGCGTGATCGTTTAAAAACCGCTGGTATTGATATTCCTTTTCCGCAGCGAACCATTCGCGTAGTTCAGGAAACAGCAGCGCAGTAACAACCTTGATACCTGGCTTTGCAGTCAGTTAATCAATAAAGACCCAAGAGCTGTTCGCACTCTTGGGTTTTTTATGGTCGTCATTAAAGTTCGCCAGCTAATAGATAGCTGGCTAATCTTTGTCATTCGAATGCAGTTAAGCCAGGCATAAAAAAACCGCCCACCTGAAGCAGGTGAGCGGTTCTTGTTTAGAGCAGAGCTCTACAGTACTTCAGCTGTGCATCCCTATTAGAGGATGTTCAGTGGGTACTCAACGATCAGACGCACGTCGTTGTTGTCAGACGAGTAGCCGCTGTAAGCACCGTTCGAACGGTACATGGCATAACGCAGACGGAACGACAGGTCTTTGGCTGGACCTTCTTGCAGAACGTACTTGGACTCGGCGTTCCACTCGTTCTCTTTACCTTCACCCAGACCGTTGGTCTCGATGTTGTCACCCATCACGTAACGGGTCATGAAGCTCAGGCCAGGAACGCCGTAGTCTTTCATGTTGATGTCGTAGCGAGCCTGCCAGGATTTCTCTTCGCGACCCACGAAGTCGGAGATCTGGATGGAGTTGGCTACGAAGATTGTGCTGTTACCGTCAACGCCATAGTAGTAAGCGTTGTCTCCGCTCGACTGCTGGTAGGCAACGGTGAACTTGTGCGCGCCCAGGCTGTAAGCAGCGGCCAGGGACCACAGGTTGTTGTCCACACCCAGAGTGCCGTCACCGATGGCGTCGACCAGGTCACCACGGCTGTCGCCCTTGGTTTTGTAACCGTTCAGGTCGAAGTTCAACGACTGCGTGTCGTCGATCGGCAAGGTGTAGTTCAGGTTGATGTAGTACTTCTTGAAGTAGTCATCGGCGTCGGAAGCAGCCAGTGCACCGGTGAAGTTGTCGGTGAAGGCGTAGCTGGCACCAAAGATATTGATGTTGGTCAGGCCTTTGCCGCCGTTACCGTTTTCATCAGGCAGACCGCCGATGCTGTCACGGCCCATACCGGTTTGCTTGCTCAGGGAAGTGAAGCGACCTGCGCTCAGTTCCAGACCTTTGATCTCTTTGGAAGTGATCAGGGTACCGGTCGCGACTTCTGGCAGCAGACGGCTGTCATCGGTAGCGAACACTGGGCTGGCAACAAATTGTTGGCCGTATTTCAGGGTGGTGTCGGAGAGACGGAATTTAACTGCGCCGCCGATTTTGCCCTGGGATTTTTCCGGGTTGCCGTCGCTGTCGCTGGCGAACAGGCCGTTACCGCGGTGGCCCGAGCCGCCGTCCAGTTTGACCGAACCCATTGCCATGGCGTCGAGACCGAAGCCGATGGTGCCTTGAGTGAAGCCCGACTCGTAAGTCAGCAGTTGGCTGACACCGGTGTCCTGGCGATAGCCAGCAGTACCGGAAGAGCCGTTGCCTGCACCGTTTTTAAAGTCACGGTTCATGTATTCCATACGAGTCTTCAGTTTCAGACTCTGGTCGCCGAAGAAACCTTTGGAATCATCCTGAGAAGACGCCACTGCGAACTGCGAGGTGCCTGCTGCAACAGCCAGTGCGATCATGCTCCACTTCATCACGCGCATCGTGATTTGCTCCTTTGGTTTTTAGAAGAGTACTGCCGTCCCACCTGTTTTATTATCTGGGCGGCTCTTTCTTTTTGTGTCGGCGCAAACTTATATCACGCCGACAATGTTGGCGATACTTGCGAATCTAACGTTTCACCTTCTTTACGACGCTGTCGCAGATGGCTTTGTAGAGGTCGCAAATTCACAGTACCGATGCAATCGGGTCTACAACTTTCTCGCTGTTTTTCTAGCCTTTTGCATCGCTAAAAAAGAGTCCCTGGCAAAACACTTGAATCTCCATCGGGCAACCCTGCCACTGTTTTTGTTGGGCTTGAGGCATCCACATCGTGTGGTGCGCTTATAGTCCATATGTGTACGAATGCAACAAGCGTGCACAAACCGCAATGTCGGTGCGGTTATTTTTCTGAACACCGCCTGTTACCTGTAAAAACCTTATAAATACGGGGCGCCAAGCCCCTTTCTACAAGGGCTTGACGCCATTCCGGCTATCGTGTTGCCAAGGCATCGGCCGCGTGCGACAGCCAAAAACGTTACCGGTTCACCCCGCCAGTGAGTATTCGGCGGATGCTTCGACGCCTGAGCGTAGACGCACTGTGCGGTTTTGGTGCAAAAAAAATTACACCCTGTCCTGTAATCACACAGTCCGGCATGTGGGTAATCTAGAACGCCTCAATGGTTTTCAGTCATTTACGCGTATTCGTTATCCCTCTCGGTTCCGTGCTGGTGCAGGGCGCCAATAAATGTCACATGTCGGGGCGTTCGGCGAAAGCGCCGCCGGGCACAGCTGTCGTGAAGACTGGCGTATTCGCGGTATGCTTCCGGTCTGTCGCTTGGTGCGCTGCCCGTCGGGCTGGCCGCTAAGCTGAATATGTCGATCAGCCGGGAGTGCGCGCAGTGTTTGCTTTAGATTCACGACTTCAACAGGACACGCTGACCATCGGTGACTTCCCGCTCTGCCGCCTGTTGCTGTCCAACGACAGCAACTATCCATGGTTCATCCTGGTGCCTCGTCGCGACGATATCAGCGAGTTGTTTCAATTGGATGTCGCCGATCAGCAGCAGTTGTGGCTGGAAACTACCGCACTGGCCGAGTTGCTCAAGGACTTGCTGGACGCGGACAAAATGAACGTGGCAACACTGGGTAATGTTGTCAGCCAGTTGCACATGCATGTAATTGTGCGCAAACGCGATGACGCCGCCTGGCCGGCGCCGGTCTGGGGCAAGCACCCGGCCAAGCCATACAGTGCCGAGCAGGTTGCCGCGATTCGCGAGCGCTTGCGTCTGGTGTTGACCGAAGACTTCACGTTTCTGGAGGGCTGAAGCATGAGCCTGGAACAACGCGTTACCGATCTGGAAAGCCGTCTGGCGTTTCAGGACGACACCATTCAGGCGTTGAACGACGTGCTGGTCGCGCAGCAGCGCGTAGTCGATCGTCTGCAACTGCAAATGGCGGCGCTGCTCAAGCGTCAGGAAGAAATGGTCGGGCAGTTCGAGTCTTTTGAAGAAGAGGCGCCACCGCCGCACTATTAAGACTTTTCTGAATGCATAAAAAAACCGCGAACAGCCAGGCTGCTCGCGGTTTTTTATTGCCTTGGATCAGCGACGCGGCAGAGCAGCGATCACGTCCTCGGCTTGCAGGCCTTTGTCCCGGTTCATCACCGAGAACTCGACGCGCTGGCCTTCGACCAGAACGCGGTGGCCTTCGCCACGGATTGCACGGAAGTGCACGAAAATATCATCGCCGGAATCCCGGGAGATAAAGCCGAAGCCTTTGGAAGTGTTGAACCACTTGACGGTACCGGTATCACGATTGGTCATGTCATAGCTGGTTGGCGCGGCAGCAGGTGAAGAACGATAGAAGCTGACGGCCAGGTGCAGAACCACGGCAACCAGAGCGATCACCAGGGTGAACAGCACGGCTGGCTGGCCGGCGATGACAGGCATCGGCGCGATCAGGGTCAGGGTTTGCAGGACAACGGTCAGTACCAGAAGCGCGCTGACGAGGTTTTGCAGATGCTGACGCGGGCCTTTGTTCCAGTAAGGAATCACCGGGGCAATGATCAGGTTCAGCAGGCCGAAAAAGGCCAGGTAAAGTGCATCGGGTTGTTGCAGGTAGGGAACGGCTTCGGATTTCAAGCTAGGTATGAACGACAGCAGCAAAGCCGCTGCGCCCATTAGCAGGTGGACGATTTTCAACATTTTAATTGGCTCACGTTTATGACGGCTCACAAGGAAGAGCTGAAGGCGCACGGTTCGCTTCGGAACAAAAATAAGAGGCGTTGGACACGTACACGGCATCAGCCTATGCGCAACACCCCGAAAAATGGGGCATGGCGACACACTGCCTATTTAACAGCAAAGCCTGCGGCTACTCAAATCAGCCCGGCCAGCGGCACAGCGTCGGTCGATTTGTCGCAGCGTCTGTGGCCAATCAAGGCTGCGAGGTGTGGTCAGCCTTGCTAGAGTGGGTCTGCACCTGTTGGATGAATTCAATCGCCGTTAGGGGGTAAACATGGCAATCGATATCGGTATCAGTGAAGAAGACCGCAAATCCATCGTTGAAGGACTGTCGCGACTGCTGTCCGACACCTACGTGCTGTATCTCAAGACCCACAACTTCCACTGGAACGTCACCGGCCCGATGTTCCGTACGCTGCACCTGATGTTCGAAGAGCAATACAACGAACTGGCGCTGGCCGTGGATTCGATCGCCGAGCGCATTCGCGCGCTGGGCTTTCCGGCTCCGGGCGCCTACGCGACGTACGCGCGTCTTTCTTCTATTAAGGAAGAAGAGGGCGTGCCGAGCGCCGAAGACATGATCAAGCAACTCGTCGCTGGCCAGGAAGCCGTGACCCGCACCGCACGCGGCATTTTCCCGTTGCTCGATAAAGTCAGCGATGAGCCGACCGCCGACCTGCTGACTCAGCGCATGCAGGTGCACGAAAAAACCGCGTGGATGCTCCGCGCCCTGCTCGAAGGTTGACCGAGGCGCGCCTGTAATCGTTGGGTTGCAGGCGCGCTGTCCAGACTCTTACTTGTTGCGTTGGCTTATCCTACGTGGCGGGTCAACAAGTCGTCTGGCTATAACTTTGCGTCTGCGTTTTTATGGAGGTCACAGGAAGTGGCTTTGAAAATCCGCAGAGATGGCAAAGGAGTGTCAACGATATGGAAGATGCAGACAGGCGCAACGACAGGGTTGTCGTGCCGCCCCATGAACTGATCGTCGATCCGTTCGTCAATGAGTTCGACATGGCATTGATCCGGCCGCTGTCGCGATCCGTGCGTTTGAATGGTTACGCCACCTGCCTGCGACTGGAGCAGGTGTACTGGAACATCCTCGCCAATATGGCGGCCAATAATTGCTGTTCGATCAGTTCGCTGTTGTCCCACGTCGACCGCGAGGTGCAGTTGCGTCACGGCGGAGTGAAAAATTTCAGTGCGCTGGTGCGGGTGGTCTGTGTGATGAACAGCGGTCGGGAGGTGGCGCCGGCCATCGCGGTCTGAACGGTGACGGTTGCAAGCGAGGTCGCGGCCCGTGCAGTCTTACGGCTGCACAGGCCGCATTTAATGGATATAATCCCGCTCTTTCGCCGCAAAGCCCTGCGCGCGGTAGCAATCTGATCGCCGAGACACCTCCATGCCGATGTACGATTACCAATGTGCTTCCTGTGGTCATCAGTTGGAAGCCATTCAAAAGATCAGCGCTGCACCGCTGGTCGACTGCCCTGCCTGCCAGGCGCCAGAGCTCAAGAAACAAATGTCCATGCCAGGCTTTCGCCTCAGCGGCAGCGGCTGGTACGAAACCGATTTCAAGACCGGCGCCAAGAAGAACCTGGCCGGTGGCGACAAATCTGACTAGGGTTCAAACCCAGGTCGAACGACACGCGTGAGTGTCCCGATGGCGCACACAGTTTGAGTGCGGCGGGATCTCCACCGAATTTCGAATTACGAGAAGCGAAACCACTACCATGATGCGCAGCCATTATTGCGGCCAACTGAACGAAAGCCTGGAAGGTCAGGAAATTACCCTTTGCGGATGGGTTCACCGTCGTCGCGACCACGGCGGGGTGATTTTCCTCGATATCCGTGATCGTGATGGTCTGGCCCAAGTGGTATTCGATCCGGATCGCGCCGAGAGCTTCGCCGCCGCCGACCGCGTGCGCAGCGAATACGTCGTAAAGATCACCGGTAAGGTGCGTCTGCGTCCGGCCGGTGCCACCAACGCCAACATGGCGTCGGGCATGATCGAAGTGCTGGGTTATGAGCTGGAAGTGCTGAACGAGTCGGAAACGCCGCCGTTCCCGCTGAACGAGTTCTCCGACGTCGGCGAAGAAACCCGTCTGCGCTATCGCTTCCTCGACCTGCGTCGTCCGGAAATGGCCGAGAAGCTGCGTCTGCGTTCGCGCATGACCACCAGCATCCGTCGCTTCCTCGACGAAAACGGCTTCCTCGACGTTGAAACGCCGATCCTGACCCGTGCCACCCCTGAAGGTGCGCGTGACTATCTGGTGCCGAGCCGTACTCACGCCGGTTCGTTCTTCGCTCTGCCGCAATCGCCGCAGCTGTTCAAACAACTGCTGATGGTTGCCGGTTTCGACCGTTATTACCAGATCGCCAAGTGCTTCCGCGACGAAGACCTGCGCGCTGACCGTCAGCCAGAATTCACCCAGATCGACATCGAAACCAGCTTCCTCGATGAAAAAGAGATCATGGGCCTGACCGAGCAAATGATCCGCAACCTGTTCAAGGAAGTGCTGGATCTGGAATTCGGCGAATTCCCGCACATGACCTTCGAAGAAGCCATGCGCCGCTACGGTTCCGACAAGCCAGACCTGCGTATTCCGCTGGAGCTGGTCGACGTCGCCGATCAACTGAAAGAAGTTGATTTCAAAGTATTCAGCGGCCCGGCCAACGATCCGAAATGCCGTATCGCTGCTCTGCGCGTACCAGGCGGCGCAAGCATGCCACGTAAGCAGATCGACGATTACACCAAGTTCGTCGGCATCTACGGGGCCAAGGGCCTGGCGTACATCAAGGTCAACGAGCGCGCTGCCGGTGTTGAAGGTCTGCAATCGCCGATCGTGAAAAACATCCCGCTGGAAAACCTCAACGCCATCCTCGATCGCGTTGGCGCCGTTGACGGCGACATCGTGTTCTTCGGCGCCGACAAGGCCAAGATCGTCAGCGAAGCTTTGGGCGCACTGCGTATCAAGCTCGGTCACGACCTCAACCTGCTGACCTGCAAGTGGGCACCGATGTGGGTTGTCGACTTCCCGATGTTTGAAGAAAACGACGACGGCAGCTTCTCCGCGCTGCACCACCCGTTCACCGCGCCGAAGTGCTCCCCGGAAGAACTGGAAGCCAACCCGGCCGGCGCGCTGTCCCGCGCGTACGACATGGTGCTGAACGGTACTGAACTGGGTGGCGGTTCGATCCGTATTCACCGCAAGGAAATGCAGCAAGCGGTATTCCGCCTGTTGGGTATCAACGAAGCGGAACAGGAAGAGAAATTCGGCTTCCTGCTCGACGCCCTGAAATACGGTGCGCCGCCGCACGGTGGTCTGGCCTTCGGTCTCGACCGTCTGGTGATGCTGATGACCGGCGCCCAGTCGATCCGTGAAGTGATCGCCTTCCCGAAAACCCAGAGTGCTGCTGACGTGATGACGCAAGCGCCGGGTGTCGTGGATGCCAAGGCACTGCGTGAGCTGCACATTCGTTTGCGCGAAACGCCAAAGGCTGAGTAACACGGGCCTGAAGGCGCATCTTCGGATGCGCCTTTTTTCTATCTATAGAAAGCAGGTCGAGATTTTTTGTGTGCTGGCCGCTGCATGAGCAGGGCGGGCAACGTTTCAAAGAGAATTCGGAGCGAGTTATGGCTGGTCATTCCAAGTGGGCGAACATCAAGCACCGCAAAGAACGTCAGGATGCCAAAAGGGGCAAGATCTTCACCAAGTGGATCCGCGAACTGACCGTTGCGGCCCGTCAGGGCGGCGGTGATCCGGGCTCCAACCCGCGTCTGCGTCTGGCGCTGGATAAAGCGCTGAGCGCAAACATGAGCCGCGACATCATCGACCGTGCCGTTGCACGTGGCGCCGGTGCGACCGAAGCGGACAACGTTGAAGAGCTGACCTACGAAGGCTACGGCCCGGGCGGCGTAGCGGTGTTGGTCGAGTGCATGACCGACAACCGCAACCGTACCGCCGCAGCCGTGCGCCATGCGTTCAGCAAGTGCGGTGGCAACCTTGGCACCGACGGCTCGGTGGCGTATCTGTTCGAACGTAAAGGCCAGATCAGCTTTGCGCCGGGCGTCGATGAAGACGCACTGACCGAAGCGGCGCTGGAAGCCGATGCCGATGACGTGGTTGCACACGAAGACGGTTCGATCGACGTGTTCACCTCGTTCACCAGTTTCTACGCGGTGCGTACCGCGCTGGAAGCGGCCGGCTTCAAGGGTGATGACGCGGAAATCGTCATGCAGCCGACCACCAGCGCCGAGCTGGATCTGGAAGGCGCGGAGAAGGTGCTCAAGCTGATCGACATGCTTGAGGATCTGGACGACGTGCAGAACGTCTACTCCAACGCGGACATTCCGGAAGACGTGGCTGCTCAGCTCGGTTGATGTAAATAGAAAGGTCGCAGTTTTTGCTGGCTCTACACTTCACCTGTAGGAGCTGCCGAAGGCTGCGATCTTTGTGTTTTTAAAAGATCAAAAGATCGCAGCCTTCGGCAGCTCCTACCTGTACCCTCAGCTTTCGCATCAATTTCTGCAGGCGTTATGACTTTAATTCTTGGTATCGACCCCGGTTCGCGCATCACCGGTTACGGGATTGTTCGTGATACCGGGCGTGGCGGCTGTATCTATGTGGCTTCCGGCTGCATCCGCACCGGTGCGGGCGAGCTGCACGAACGGCTGCAAATCGTTTATCGCGGCGTGCGTGAAATCATTCAGACCTACGGCCCGGTCACCATGGGCATCGAAAAAGTCTTCATGGCGAAGAACGCCGACTCTGCATTGAAACTCGGTCAGGCCCGTGGCGCGGCGATTGTCGCTGGCGCCGAAGAGAGCCTGGAGATCGCCGAGTACACGGCGACTCAGGTCAAGCAGGCCGTGGTGGGCACCGGCGCGGCCAATAAAGAACAAGTGCAGATGATGGTCATGCACATGCTCAAACTGACCGCCAAACCGCAAATCGATGCATCCGACGCCCTGGCCATTGCCATTTGCCACGCGCACACCCGCTCCAGTCTGCTGCCGCACGGCTTGGGCACTGCACGCAGTCGTGGCGGGCGCCTGCGTCTCTGATAGCATCAGCATCAAATTTCCCGAAAGCGGATGCTTGCGCCTGTGTCGTCGGCCCGAAATCCGCGTTTCGACAGTCGCCAGCCCACGGTTGGCCAACGCTCAAGGATCTGAAACGTGATTGGACGCTTGCGCGGCACCCTGGCTGAGAAACAGCCGCCGCACCTGATTCTGGATGTAAACGGGCTCGGGTATGAGCTGGAAGTACCGATGACCACGCTTTATCGTCTGCCGTCGGTCGGTGAACCGCTGACCCTGCACACCCATTTGGTCGTACGCGAAGACGCGCAACTGCTCTATGGTTTTTCCGGTAAACGTGAGCGAGACTTTTTTCGCGAGTTGATCCGTCTCAATGGTGTCGGGCCAAAACTGGCCCTGGCGTTGATGTCGAGCCTGGAAGTCGACGAGTTGATCCGCTGCGTGCAATCCCAGGACACCTCGGCGCTGACCAAGGTGCCGGGCGTTGGCAAGAAGACGGCCGAGCGTTTGCTGGTCGAGCTGAAAGATCGCTTTAAGGCGTGGGAAACTTCGCCGGCTATGTTTGCGCTGGTGCCGAATCAGCCGGATGGCCCGGCGCCGGTCAATACCGCCGAGAACGATGCCGTCAGCGCGTTGATTTCCCTGGGTTACAAACCGCAGGAAGCGAGCAAGGCGATTTCCGCGATCAAGGACAAGAATTTGAGCAGTGAAGACATGATTCGCCGCGCCCTGAAGGGAATGATTTAAGTGATTGAAGCTGATCGTCTGATCGCCGCCGCGCACAGCCCGCGTGAGCGCGAAGAAGTCCAGGATCGGGCCATTCGCCCGGTCAGTCTGGCCGACTATATTGGCCAGCCGACCGTGCGCGAGCAGATGGAATTGTTCATCCAGGCCGCGCGTGGCCGCAGTGAATCCCTCGACCACACGCTGATCTTCGGCCCGCCGGGCTTGGGTAAAACCACGCTGGCCAACATCATTGCCCAGGAAATGGGCGTGTCGATCAAGAGTACCTCGGGCCCGGTGCTTGAACGTCCGGGTGATCTCGCGGCATTGCTGACCAACCTTGAACCGCACGACGTGTTGTTTATCGATGAAATCCATCGCCTGTCGCCGATCGTGGAAGAAGTGCTGTACCCGGCGATGGAAGATTTCCAGCTCGACATCATGATCGGCGAAGGGCCGGCGGCGCGTTCGATCAAGCTTGATCTGCCACCGTTTACCCTGGTCGGTGCCACGACGCGCGCCGGTATGCTGACCAACCCGCTGCGTGACCGCTTCGGTATCGTCCAGCGTCTTGAGTTCTACAGCACCGCCGATCTGTCGACGATTGTCAGTCGTTCGGCGGCTATTCTCGGTTTGCCACTGGATCCGGAAGGCGCCTTTGAAATCGCTCGCCGTGCCCGTGGTACGCCGCGTATCGCCAACCGTTTGTTGCGGCGCGTGCGTGATTTTGCTGAAGTCCGCGCCAAAGGGCACATCACCAAGTCGGTCGCCGATTTGGCGTTGAACCTGTTGGACGTTGATGAACATGGCTTCGACCATCAGGATCGGCGTCTACTGTTGACCATGATCGAGAAGTTCGACGGCGGGCCGGTCGGTATCGATAGTCTGGCGGCGGCGATCAGCGAAGAGCGCCACACCATTGAAGACGTGCTGGAGCCGTACCTGATTCAACAGGGCTACATCATGCGCACACCACGGGGCAGGGTGGTGACCCGGCATGCGTACCTGCATTTCGGTTTAAACATTCCGTCACGAATGGGCGAAATGCCCGTGGCAGACGAGTTTCTCGATGCCGTGGACGATTAATACACATTTGTTGTCGATTTATTCAGGGTTTGTACTGTCAGACGACGGTACTTTTGCGTTAAAGCTTTGAAACCATGAAAAACAGTTGCCTGGCCGGATTGGCAACCTGAGGAGTAAGCACTAGAGTATGCGCGCGCAAAACGGGCTTGGGCCGTTCGCACATCGTTGTCGCGTTTATTACGAGGACACCGATGCGGGCGGCATCGTGTATTACGTTAATTACCTCAAGTTTATGGAACGGGCTCGAACCGAGCGGCTGCGTGAACTGGGCTTTGCCCAATCGCAGTTGGCAGGGGAGGATCTGTTGTTTGTCGTGCATTCCAGCGAAGCGCGTTACCACGCGCCGGCGCGACTGGATGACGAACTGCTGGTAAGCGCTGAAGTAATCGAATTGAACCGTGCCAGCCTGCGCTTTAAACAGCAGGTCAGGCGGGCTACGGATAATGTGCTGCTCTGTGAAGGGCAGTTTTTGGTGGCCTGTGTGCGCACTAACAGTTTGAAACCCCGGGCCCTTCCCGAAGACTTGCGTGCGGCCTTTGCCGACGCGGTCGGCCCGGGTACACACTCAAAGCAGGAGATAAAGCGTGGAAGCTAACGTCGTCGACCATTCCTCCATGTGGAGCCTGGTCAGCAATGCCAGCATCGTGGTGCAGTTGGTAATGTTGACCCTGGTGGCCGCATCGGTGACCTCATGGATCATGATCTTTCAGCGTAGCAATCTGCTGCGTGCCGGTCGACGCGCCCTGGAGAGCTTCGAAGAGCGCTTCTGGTCGGGTATCGATCTGTCCAAACTGTACCGTCAGGCGGGCAGCAACCCGGATCCGGATTCGGGCGTCGAGCAAATCTTCCGCGCCGGTTTCAAAGAGTTCTCGCGTCTGCGTCAGCAGCCAGGTGTCGATCCTGAAGCGGTGATGGAAGGTGTGGCCCGTGCCATGCGCGTTGCCATTTCCCGTGAAGAAGAGAAACTCGAGCAGAGCCTGCCGTTCCTCGCCACCGTTGGTTCGGTCAGCCCGTACATCGGTCTGTTCGGTACTGTGTGGGGCATCATGAACTCCTTCCGCGGTCTGGCCAGCGCCCAGCAAGCAACCCTGGCCACTGTGGCCCCGGGGATCGCCGAAGCCCTGATCGCCACCGCGATCGGTCTGTTCGCCGCGATCCCTGCGGTTATCGCTTACAACCGTTTCGCCGCTCGCAGCGAAACCTTGCTGGGCCGCTACTACACCTTCGCCGATGAATTCCAGGCGATCCTGCACCGCAAAGTGCACACCAGCGAAGAATAAGCAGGTAATTTCCAATGGCTTTAATCGCTCGAGCTCGCAAAAAGCGCAAGCCGGTCGCCGAGATGAACGTGGTGCCTTACATCGACGTGATGTTGGTGCTGCTGGTCATCTTCATGGTGACCGCGCCGATGCTCAATCAGGGCGTGAAAGTTGATCTGCCCAAGGTTTCCAGCGAAGCCTTGCCGCAGGACAACAACACGCAAGTCCTGACCATTTCGATCAAGGCTGACAAGACCTACTACTGGAACCTTGGCAGCGAAGTCGATACCGAGAAGCAACAGGACAGGGCCATGACCCTGCCGCAAATGACCGACGCGGTGACCAAGATCATTCGTGCCGGCACCGAAGGCGGCAAGCGTACCCAGGTCTTCATCCGCGGTGACAAGACCGTCGATTATGGTTCCGTCATGGGCGCCATGGGCGGGTTGCAGAAAGCCGGGGTCGGTAATGTTGGTTTGATTACCGAGGCCCCCTGATGCAGCAACAGCGAGAGCCGTCCGCCTCGGAAAGCTACTTCTGGCCTAGTGTTCTGGCAATTGTCCTGCACGTGCTGGTGTTCGGCATGCTGTTCGTCAGTTTCGCCTTTACACCAGAGCTGCCGCCGGCCAAGCCGATTGTCCAGGCGACCCTGTACCAGCTGAAATCGAAAAGTCAGGCAACCACCCAGACCAATCAGAAGATTGCGGGTGAGGCGAAGAAATCCGCCGCGCGTCAGACCGAAGTCGAGCAGATGGAGCAGAAAAAGGTCGAGCAGGAAGAGATCAAGGCTGCGGCGGAACAAAAGAAAGAAGAAGCGGCTCAAAAAGCCGAGGAAGCCAAGAAGGCCGACGAGTCGAAAAAAGCGGACGAAGCGAAAAAGGCTGATGAAGCCAAAAAAGCCGACGACGCGAAAAAGGCTGAGGCGAAAAAGGCAGAAGAGAAACAATTGGCTGATATAGCCAAGAAGAAAGCCGAAGACGAAGCCAAAAAGGCTGCTGAAGAAGAGGCCAAGAAAGCGGCCGCTGAAGAAGCCAAGAAGAAGATTGTCGAAGACGCGAAGAAGAAAGCCGCCGACGACGCCAAGAAGAAAGCTGAAGCTGACGAGGCGAAGAAGAAAGTCGCCGACGAAGCGAAGAAGAAAGCTGCTGCCGATGCTGCGAAGAAGAAAGCGCAGGATGCGGCACGTAAATCGACCGAAGACAAAAAGGCTCAGGCCTTGGCCGATTTGCTTTCCGACACGCCGCAGCGCCAGCAGGCTTTGGCGGATGAGCAGGGTGACGAAGTCGCGGGCAGTTTCGATGACCTGATTCGTGCGCGAGCAGCAGAAGGTTGGGCTCGACCACCTTCGGCACGTAAAGGCATGACGGTCGTGCTGCAAATCGGCATGTTGCCGGACGGTACGGTGACTTCGGTCAGCGTGTCCAAGTCCAGCGGCGATGGTCCGTTTGATGCTTCGGCAGTGGCGGCAGTGAAGAATATTGGACGTTTGACAGAAATGCAGGGAATGAAGCCGAGCGATTTCGCTCCGTATCGTTCATTCAAGATGACATTCACACCTGAGGATCTAGCCTTGTGAGAAACCTTCTTCGAGGAATGCTGGTCGTGATCTGCTGCATGGCAGGGATCGCGATGGCTGATGAAAAGAACATTCTGGTTACCAGCGGCAGTGATCGGGCTACTCCGATCGCGGTTATACCGTTTGGTATGCAGGGCGGTGCCGTCCTGCCGGACGACATGGCTGAAATCATTGGTAACGATTTGCGTAACTCGGGCTACTACTCGCCGATTCCAAAGCAAAACATGATCAGCCAGCCAAGCCAGCCGAGCGAAATCATCTTCCGTGACTGGAAGGCGGTGGGTGCTCAATACATGATGGTCGGCAGCATTGCTCCAGCCGGCGGTCGCCTGCAGGTGCAATGGGCACTGTTCAACGTTGCCACCGAACAGAAAGTGGCTGACGGCAGTGTCTCCGGTACCACGGATCAAATCCGCGACATGGCGCACTTCATTGCTGACCAGTCGTTCGAAAAACTCACCGGTATCCCGGGTGCGTTCTCGACTCGCCTGCTGTACGTAACGGCCGAGCGTTTCTCCGAGAAGAACACTCGCTACACCCTGCAACGTTCGGACTACGACGGTGCTCGCGCCGTGACTCTGCTGCAATCGCGTGAGCCGATCCTGTCGCCGCGTTTCGCACCGGATGGCAAGCGCATCGCTTATGTTTCGTTTGAACAGCGCCGTCCGCGCATCTTCATGCAGAACATCGACACCGGTCGTCGTGAGCAGATCACCAACTTCGAAGGTTTGAACGGTGCACCGGCCTGGTCGCCGAATGGTGATCGTCTGGCGTTCGTCCTGTCGAAAGACGGTAACCCGGACATTTACGTGATGAACCTGGCTTCGCGTCAGATCACTCGCGTGACCGCAGGTCCAGGCATCAACACCGAACCGTACTGGGGCAAGGATGGTTCGACCATCTACTTCACTTCGGATCGCGGCGGCAAGCCACAGATCTACAAAACCAGCGCCAGTGGCGGCGGTGCGGAGCGAGTGACCTTCATCGGTAACTACAACGCCAACCCTAAATTGTCGGCGGATGAAAAGACCCTGGTGATGATCCATCGTCAGGACGGTTTCACCAATTTCAAGGTGGCAGCCCAGGATTTGCAGCGAGGTAGTGTAAAGATCCTCACTGATAGCACTCTGGACGAGTCGCCTACTGTTGCGCCCAACGGCACCATGGTAATCTACGCCACCCGCCAACAGGGCCGGGGAGTCTTGATGCTCGTGTCCATTAATGGACGCGTTAGGCTCCCGCTTCCTACCGCTCAAGGCGAAGTCAGAGAACCGTCCTGGTCCCCTTACCTGAAGTGAGCGGGCGCTACACGTTTTACTTAACACACTGGGGTTCATTAGGAGTTTCACGATGGAAATGCTGAAGTTTGGTAAATTTGCTGCGCTGGCTCTGGCCATGGCTGTAGCTGTAGGTTGCTCGTCCAAAGGCGGCGACAACGCCGGTGAAGGCGCTGTTGATCCAAACGCTGGTTACGGCGCAAACACTGGTGCCGTTGACGGTTCCCTGAGCGAAGAAGCTGCTCTGCGCGCAATCACCACCTTCTACTTCGAATACGACAGCTCGGACCTGAAGCCAGAAGCCATGCGCGCTCTGGACGTTCACGCCAAAGACCTGAAAGCAAACGGCGCTCGCGTTGTTCTGGAAGGCAACACCGACGAACGTGGTACTCGTGAGTACAACATGGCACTGGGCGAGCGTCGTGCGAAAGCCGTTCAACGCTACCTGGTACTGCAAGGTGTTTCCCCAGCTCAGCTGGAACTGGTTTCCTACGGCGAAGAGCGTCCAGTTGCTACCGGCAACGACGAGCAGTCCTGGGCTCAAAACCGTCGCGTCGAACTGCGTAAGTAATTCGATATGCGAACGTGCCGTCGTGCTGTAACTGTTCTGGCTCTCAGCCTCGCGCCGCTTGCGGCGTGGGCTGCGGTTCCTGTGGTCGATGACAACTCCGGTTATAACAATAGCGGGAGCAGTTATCCGCCTGCAGGTTACGGTACGAACGGCGCCTATGCCGGGGGAGCGGCTTCGGCCCCTGCCTCGGCACAAGGCATGCTGTTCAACCAATTGCAACAGATGCAGGATCAGATCTCGCGCCAGCAAGGCGTGATTGAAGAACTGCAGAATCAGGTTGCGCGCATGAAGCAGGAATCCCTGGAGCGATACCAGGATCTTGATCGGCGCATAGGATCCGGTGCTGCACCTGCCGCGACTCCCGAGAATTCTTCTGCCGGTGGCGACGCAAGCGCTGCTGCCGGTGCTGCCGCTGGTGCAGGGGCTGCTGCTGCAGCAACCCAGGCCCCGGCTGCGGGTAGCGAACCGGCTGATCCGGCCAAAGAAAAGCTGTATTACGATGCCGCTTTCGACCTGATCAAAGCCAAGGATTTCGACAAGGCCAGCCAGGCTTTTGCCGCTTTCCTGCGCAAATACCCGAACAGCCAATACGCGGGCAACGCCCAGTACTGGTTGGGCGAAGTCAACCTGGCCAAAGGCGATCTGCAAGGTGCGGGTCAGGCTTTCGCCAAGGTTTCGCAGCTGTATCCCAAGCACGCCAAAGTGCCGGATTCGCTGTACAAGCTGGCTGATGTAGAGCGCCGCCTTGGTCACACCGACAAGGTCAAAGGCATTCTGCAGCAAGTGGTGGCCCAATATCCGGGTACCTCCGCCGCTCAGTTGGCCCAACGCGATCTGCAACGCATGTAAGGCCGTTTGACCTTTCAAGAAGAAACCCGCGCTTGTCGCGGGTTTTTTCGTTAGAATTCACGCCCTTTTTCTGAAACACGCTTCTTGCGGTCTACGCGTTGGCGGGATTGCCTGAAGTGCCTGACGGAGGCGGACAGCCTGTTTAGCTGTTACGCCCGTGGCGACTATGCAAGACACATTGAGAATCACCGAAGTTTTCTACTCTTTGCAGGGGGAAACGCGGACTGCCGGGCTGCCCACTGTTTTTGTGCGCCTGACCGGTTGCCCTTTGCGTTGCCAATACTGCGACAGCGCCTATGCGTTCAGTGGCGGCACCGTGCGCAGCCTCGACGACATCCTCGAGCAAGTGGCCGGATTTCGTCCGCGCTACGTTTGTGTCACCGGCGGTGAGCCGCTGGCACAACCCAATGCCATTCCTCTGCTTAAACAGTTGTGTGATGCCGGTTACGAGGTCTCGCTGGAAACCAGCGGCGCCCTCGACGTCTCGGCGGTCGATCCGCGCGTCAGTCGCGTGGTTGACCTGAAAACGCCGGGTTCGAAAGAAGCCCATCGCAACCGTTACGAAAATATCGAATTGCTGACCCCCAACGATCAGGTGAAGTTTGTCATCTGCTCGCGGGAAGACTATGACTGGGCGGTATCGAAACTGATTCAGTACGGGCTTGATCGACGTGCGGGCGAAGTGCTGTTTTCGCCAAGTCATCATGACCTCAATGCCAGGGATCTGGCGGACTGGGTGGTGGCAGACAACCTGCCAGTGCGGTTGCAACTGCAGCTGCATAAATATCTATGGAATGATGAGCCGGGGCGCTGATATGACTGAACAACTGAACACTAACGAAAAACGTGCGGTAATCCTGCTGTCCGGTGGTCTCGACTCGGCAACGGTCGTGGCCATGGCCCGCGCTGAAGGTTACGCCTGCTACACCATGAGCTTCGACTACGGTCAGCGCTCCCACGCCGAATTGCACGCCGCTGCACGCGTCGCCCGCGATTTGGGTGTGGTCGAGCACAAAGTGATTGGCCTGAACCTGAACGGCATGGGCGGCTCGGCCCTGACCGACACCAGCATCGACATTCCGGAAGAACTCGGCGAAGGCATTCCGGTGACCTACGTGCCGGCACGTAATACCGTGTTCCTGTCGTTGGCATTGGGTTGGGCAGAAGTGCTTGGCGCGCGCGACATCTTTATCGGTGTGAACGCGGTGGACTATTCCGGTTACCCGGATTGCCGTCCCGAGTTCATCGAGTCGTTCGAGCGCATGGCCAACCTGGCAACCAAGGCTGGCGTGGAAGGCAATGGCTTCCGCATCCAGGCGCCGTTGCAGAACCTGAGCAAGGCGCAGATCGTCCAGGCCGGCGTGAAGCTGGGCGTTGATTATGGTCTCACCGTTTCCTGCTATCAGGCCGACGATGAAGGTCGCGCGTGCGCCAAATGCGACAGCTGCCGCCTGCGTGCGGAAGGCTTCGCGGCCGCTGGTGTGGACGACCCAACACCTTATTTTTGATTATTTTCAAAAAGGTGTTGAATAGTCCTTAAAAATCAGTATTATACGCGCCACCACACAGCGGGTCGTTAGCTCAGTTGGTAGAGCAGTTGGCTTTTAACCAATTGGTCGTAGGTTCGAATCCCACACGACCCACCATTTTTGGCGGTTTAGAAAATCCGGAAGGCCCACGCAAGTGAGGATTTCCGGGTTTTTTTTTGCCTGCAATTCGGCCCCGCGTCGTTTCAGTGGCAGCAGCGCTGACGCAGGTCAGAATGATCTTTTGTATCAACGGGATATTCTGTAGCCTTGCGCAGCTTCAATGCTGTCCGTGCCTGATAATACTCACTCTCCCGGCGGTACCCTCAAGCGGTCCGGAGCCGGGTGTATACTCGACTTTCGCGCGAACGCGCCTGCAGGTCTTGCGAACATGACGCAGATTTCCGAACGCCTTCTGGTTCAAGCCCACCTCGATGCCAAACAGCCCAAACCGCTGACGGCTGAGGAAGAGGCTTATTACCGTGCCGCCATCGCCGCCGAGCTCAAGGCTCAGGACGCGGTGCTGGTTGCCCACTTTTATTGCGACCCGGTGATTCAGGCTCTGGCCGAAGAAACCGGCGGTTGCGTGTCCGACTCCCTGGAAATGGCGCGCTTCGGCAACGCCCACCCGGCCAAGACCGTGGTGGTCGCCGGCGTGAAGTTCATGGGCGAGACCGCGAAGATTCTCAACCCGGAAAAACGCGTGCTGATGCCGACGCTTGAGGCGACCTGCTCGCTGGATCTGGGTTGCCCGGTCGACGAGTTCTCGGCGTTCTGCGATCAGCACCCGGAACGTACGGTGGTGGTCTACGCCAACACCTCCGCTGCTGTTAAAGCGCGAGCCGACTGGGTGGTGACATCGAGTTGCGCGCTGGAGATCGTCGAAAGCCTGATGGACAACGGCGAGACGATTATCTGGGGCCCTGACAAGCACCTGGGGACGTACATCCAGCGCAAGACTGGCGCCGACATGCTGTTGTGGGACGGTGCCTGTATCGTCCACGAGGAGTTCAAGTCCAAGCAGCTCGAAGACATGAAAGCGCTGTACCCGGACGCCGCGATTCTGGTGCACCCGGAGTCACCGACCTCGGTGATTGAGCTGGCAGACGCCGTGGGCTCAACCAGTCAGCTGATTGCCGCTGCACAGTCGTTGCCGAACAAGACGCTGATCGTTGCGACCGATCGTGGCATCTTCTACAAGATGCAGCAGCTGTGCCCGGACAAGGTCTTCATCGAGGCGCCAACCGCCGGTAACGGCGCAGCATGCCGCAGTTGCGCACATTGCCCGTGGATGGCCATGAACACCCTTGAGCGCACGCTGAAGAGCTTGAAGGAAGGCACGAACGAGATCTTTGTCGATCCGGCGCTGATTCCGCAGGCAATTCGCCCGTTGAAGCGCATGCTCGACTTCACCCAGGCTGCACGGATGAAGCTCGCCGGTAACGCCTAAAAGCAAAAGATCGCAGCCTTCGGCAGCTCCTACATTGATCCCTGTAGGAGCTGCCGAAGGCTGCGATCTTTTTTGTGGGCGCTTACTTTTGTTTCTTCGGGATTCGCACCACGCGCGTATCCGAATAGATGTCATGCCACGTGCGTTTCTGCTTGTCGTACAGCGACCAGAAGAAACCCATCCCCACGCACAGCCACGACGCAATCGACACCATAAACCGCAACAGTGCCTGCCACAGGCTGATCGCGCTGCCATCCGCGTTTTGCACGCGAATCCCCCACACCTGCATTCCCAGTGTCTGCCCGCCGTGGGTCCAGAACTTGGCAAAGAATCCAAACAGCACCAACAACAGTACCGTCGAATACAGCGGATCGCCGTCCATTTTTCCGGCATCGGTCAGCACGCGCAGGCGTTCTTCGCCGATGATCGCGGCCTGGATCAGTTTGTAAATGAAACCGGTGACGATCAACAGTGCCGTGCACAGCAGAAAGTCATAGAACATCGCGGCCAGACGGCGGCCCAGGCCAACGGCAGGAAAATCGCCCTGGGGAGTGAGCAGGTTTTTCGACATGGCAGCCTCTGGACGCGAAAGGAAGCGCCATTTTACGGGTTCGCGCGCACAAAAAAGCCCCTGATATCAATATCAGGGGCTTTTTCGTTACAGAAGATTAGGCTTCTGCTTGTACTTCGTCAGCCTGCATGCCTTTCTGGCCCTGCACAGCAACGAAAGTCACTTTCTGGCCTTCTTTCAGGCTCTTGAAGCCGTTGCCCTGAATGGCGCGGAAATGCACGAACAGATCCGGACCGCTTTCTGGAGTGATAAAACCAAAACCTTTCTCGTCGTTAAACCACTTGACGGTACCGCTCTGACGTGTGGACATTTCTTATTTCCTTTGACGCAAAAATTAATGACAGTCTCTTTCACATGAAAGAGTACTGGGGCTGGTTGCAGGAGAGTAAGAAGACGTCGAACGGGATGTAGCTAACTTGTAGGCTACTGCCCAGGTCACGATTCAAAGCTGACCCATGCAAACACAGTGAACAAACTCTACGCCAACTACGGGAGAAAAAACAAGCCCCCGTGAAGGCCCCGGTTTCCCTACGCTTGATGGCAATTAGTCAGTTCACTAGTGCGGCTTAGGCGATTCGCTTGTTCAATTGTTTTCGATCGTTATAAGCAAAGTTCATATTCGAATAGAAGGGTGGGAGATGCACTGTTTTATGGCGGTTGCGTTACACATTAGTGCACGTTTAACGCAACCGCGTTACTTATAGAAACAGTCAATCAACCACGGTAGTAGCGTTGCGGAACAAATGGCATTTTGCTTACAAGCATTGGCACCTTTTTCCCACGCACGATGGCCCATACGACGGTATCGATCGCGTTATAAGCCTTGTCGAGGTAACCCATCGCCAAAGGCCCGCCGAGAGTCGGACCGAAACCGCCGCTGCACACGCTGCCGATGATCTCGCCGGCTTCGTTGACGATTTCAGCGCCTTCGCGCACCGGGGTACGTTCTTGCGGCAGCAGGCCGACGCGTTTACGTGCGACGCCATTCTGTTGCTGTGCGAATACCTGCTCTGCACCCGGGAAACCACCGGCCCGCGCGCCGTCTGCACGACGGGGCTTGGAGATCGCCCACAACAGGCTGGCTTCGATCGGTGTGGTTTCGGTGTTCATGTCGTGACCGTACAAGCACAGGCCGGCTTCGAGGCGCAGCGAATCGCGGGCGCCGAGGCCGATGGCCTGGACTTCCGGTTCGGCGAGCAGGGCACGGGCGAGTTTTGCTGCATCGGCGGCAGGAACGGAGATTTCGAAACCGTCTTCACCAGTGTAGCCCGAGCGGCTGACGAAGCAGTCCACGCCCAGCAACGACACGCGGTTGAATTGCATGAAGGTCATCTTCGCGACTTCCGGTGCAAGGCGCGCCAGCACCGTAACGGCTGCCGGGCCTTGCAGCGCCAGCAGGGCGCGCTCTTCGAACAGCTCTGTAATGGTGCACTGGTCGCCGATGTGTTTTTGCAGATGGGCGAGATCCTGATCCTTGCACGCGGCGTTGACCACCAGGAACAGTTCGTCGTTGCCGAGGTTGGCGACCATCAGGTCATCGAGGATGCCGCCGGTCTCGTTGGTGAACATGGCGTAACGCTGCATGCCCACCGGCAGGTCGATGATGTCCACCGGTACCAGGGTTTCCAGGGCTTTGGCGGCGTTGGCGCCGGTCAGGCGGATCTGGCCCATGTGCGAGACGTCGAACAGCCCGGCGTGTTCACGGGTGTGCTGGTGTTCTTTCATCACGCCGAGCGGGTATTGCACCGGCATGTCATAGCCGGCGAACGGCACCATGCGGGCGCCGAGTTCGATGTGCAGGGCGTGAAGTGGAGTTTTCGACAGTTGTTCGGTGGACATGCGTGGCTCCTTGAAAATTTGGGTTTGGGGTAAGGGCAAGATCAAGATCAAAAGCCCCTCACCCCAGCCCTCTCCCGGAGGGAGAGGGAGTTAGTTACGTTTCTCTCCCGGAGGGAGAGGGGGCTAAGTGCGATCGTCTCCCTGAGGGAGGCGACGTTAAATAAGGTTCAGCATTCAATGATGTTGACCGCCAGACCGCCGCGGGCGGTCTCTTTGTATTTGCTTTTCATGTCGGCGCCGGTCTGACGCATGGTGCGGATGACTTTGTCGAGGGAGACGAAATGCTGGCCGTCGCCGCGCATGGCCATGCGCACCGCGTTGATGGCTTTCACCGAGCCCATCGCATTGCGCTCGATGCACGGCACCTGCACCAACCCGCCAATCGGATCGCAGGTGAGGCCGAGGTTGTGCTCCATGCCGATTTCTGCGGCGTTCTCGACTTGCTGAACACTGCCACCGAGCACTTCACACAACGCGCCGGCGGCCATAGAACAGGCCACGCCGACTTCACCCTGACAACCGACTTCGGCGCCGGAGATCGAGGCGTTTTCCTTGTAGAGAATGCCGATGGCCGCAGCGGTCAGCAGAAACCGCACCACGCCGTCGTCATTCGCGCCGGGGATAAAACGCATGTAGTAATGCAGCACCGCCGGAATAATCCCCGCCGCACCGTTGGTGGGTGCAGTGACCACGCGCCCACCGTTGGCGTTTTCTTCATTGACGGCGAGGGCGTAAAGGTTGACCCAGTCGAGCACCGACAACGGGTCGCGCAGCGCCGATTCCGGGTTTTTGCACAGTTGCCGGTGCAACGCTGCCGCTCGGCGTTTGACCTTCAAACCACCGGGCAAAATACCTTCGTTACGGCAACCGGCAGCGACGCAGTCCTGCATCACTTGCCAGATGTTCAGCAGGCCGGCGCGGGTTTCCGCTTCCGGGCGCCAGGCGCTTTCGTTGGTCAGCATCACTTGGCTGATCGATAGACCGTAAGTGGCGCAATGACTGAGCAAGTCCTTGGCACTTTTGAACGGGAAGGTTAGCGGCGTCGCGTCTTCGACGATGCGGTCGGCACCGGCCGCGTCTTCATCGACGACAAAACCACCACCGACCGAGTAGTACTCGCGGCTGCGGATCTGCAGCCCGGCCGCATCGAAGGCGCGGAAGATCATGCCGTTGGGGTGATAGGCCAGCGGCTTGCGGATCATCGCCAGGTGTTCTTTCTCGTTGAACGCAATGCTGTGTTCACCGAGCAGGTTCAAGCGAGCGTTGCCGCGAATTTCCTGCAGGCGCGCGGCGACGGTTTCGGTATCAACAGTGTCCGGGTGTTCGCCTTCGAGGCCGAGCAGCACGGCTTTGTCGCTGCCGTGACCTTTGCCAGTGGCGCCGAGGGAACCGTACAACTCGACACGAACGCTGGCGGTGGCCGTCAGCAGGTTTTCACGGCGTAAACCTTCGGCGAAACGCGCAGCAGCACGCATCGGGCCGACGGTGTGGGAACTGGAGGGGCCGATGCCAATCTTGAACAGGTCGAACACGCTTAACGACATGAGGGGGGGCTCCTGCGGAGCAGTTGTGAGCTTCAAGTTGCAAGCTACAAGTAAAAGCGGATCGGGTTTTTCCTTGCTGTTTCTGCAAGGCCGCAGTGCATGCAGCAAGACACAAGCCGCAAGTAAAAAGCAGATCAGCCCTTACTTGCAGCTTGTAGCTCAAAGCTCGCAACTGCTTCTCTTAAGCGTAGCTTTCGATCGACGGGCAGGCGCAGACCAGGTTGCGGTCGCCGAAGACGTTGTCGACACGACCGACCGGTGGCCAGTATTTGCCTTCAACCAACGATGCAACCGGGTAAACCGCTTGTTCGCGGCTGTACGGGTGCGTCCACTCGCCAACCAGTTCCGCTGCGGTGTGCGGAGCGTTTTTCAGTGGGTTGTCGTCCTTGTCCAGCGTGCCGTTTTCCACCGCGCGGATTTCTTCGCGGATGCGGATCATGGCGTCGCAGAAGCGGTCCAGTTCTTCCTTGGATTCGCTTTCGGTCGGCTCGATCATCAGCGTGCCGGCGACCGGGAAGGACATGGTCGGCGCGTGGAAGCCGAAGTCGATCAGGCGCTTGGCGACGTCATCAACGCTGATGCCGCTGCTGTCTTTCAACGGACGCAGATCCAGAATGCACTCATGCGCCACCAGACCGTTGCTGCCGGTGTACAGCACTGGGTAGTGCTCTTCGAGGCGACGTGAAATGTAGTTGGCATTGAGGATCGCCAACTGCGAAGCGCGCTTCAAACCGGCGCCGCCCATCATGCGAATGTACATCCAAGTGATCGGCAGAATGCTTGCGCTGCCGAACGGTGCTGCGCAGACCGCGCCTTCCTTGCGTTCCATCTGGCCGTGGCCGGGCAGGAACGGGGTCAGGTGCGATTTCACGCCAATCGGGCCAACGCCCGGGCCGCCACCGCCGTGGGGGATGCAGAAGGTTTTGTGCAGGTTCAGGTGGGAGACGTCGCCGCCGAACTTGCCCGGTGCGCAGAGACCGACCATCGCGTTCATGTTGGCGCCGTCGATGTACACCTGGCCGCCGTTGTCATGAATGATCCCGCAGATTTCGCGGATGCCTTCTTCGAACACGCCGTGGGTCGACGGGTAAGTGATCATCAGCGCGGCGAGGTGTTCGCGGTGCTCGATGGCTTTGGCGCGCAAGTCTTCGATATCAACGTTGCCGCGGGCATCGCACGCAGTCACGACCACGCGCATGCCAGCCATGTTGGCGGTGGCCGGGTTAGTGCCGTGGGCGGAAGACGGGATCAGGCAGATGTCGCGGCGCTCATCGCCACGGCTCTGGTGATAAGCGCGGATGGCGAGCAGGCCAGCGTATTCACCTTGCGAACCGGCGTTCGGTTGCAGCGAGATCGCGTCGTAACCGGTGGCGGCGCAAAGCATCGCTTCCAGTTCGTCGGTCAGTTGCTGGTAACCGGCGCTCTGTGCGGCTGGGGCGAACGGGTGCAGGGCACCGAATTCAGCCCAGGTCACCGGGATCATTTCGCTGGCGGCGTTGAGTTTCATGGTGCACGAGCCCAGCGGGATCATGGTGCGATCCAGTGCCAGATCCTTGTCCGCCAGTTTGCGCAGGTAGCGCATCAGCTCGGTTTCCGAGTGATAACGGTTGAACACCGGGTGGCTGAGGATTGGCGACTGACGTACCAGCGACGCAGGAATGGTGCTCAGTACCGAGGCGGCCAGCGCAGCGAAATCCGGCAGGGTTTTGCCGTCAGCGAACAGGCCCCACAGGGTTTCGATATCAGCCTGCGTGGTGGTTTCATCGACCGACAGGCCCAGACGCTGAGCGTCAACCACGCGCAGGTTGATCTGTGCAGCGTGCGCCTTGTCGTGCAGCGCGGCGGTTTGCGCGCCAGTGGCCACGGTCAGGGTGTCGAAGAAACTGGCTTGTTCGACGTTCGCGCCCAGCGCGGTCAGGCCCTTGGCCAGAATCGCGGTCAGGTGATGAACGCGGTTGGCGATCTGCGTCAGGCCTTTCGGGCCGTGGTAGACGGCGTACATGCTGGCGATGTTGGCCAGCAGCACCTGTGCGGTGCAGATGTTCGAGGTGGCCTTCTCGCGACGGATGTGTTGTTCGCGAGTTTGCATCGCCAGACGCAGGGCCGGCTTGCCGAAACGGTCAACCGAAACACCGACCAGACGGCCCGGCATGTCGCGCTTGAACGCATCTTTGGTGGAGAAGTAAGCGGCGTGCGGGCCACCGAAGCCCAGCGGCACGCCGAAGCGTTGTGCCGAACCGATGGCGACGTCAGCGCCGAATTCGCCCGGGGCGGTCAGCAGGGTCAGGGCCAGCAGGTCAGCGGCCACGGCCACCAAGGCGTTGGCGGCGTGGAAGCGTTCGGTCAGTTCGCGGTAGTCGAACACGTCACCGTTGGCGGCCGGGTATTGCAGCAGCGCGCCGAAGAACGGCGTCACGTCAGTCAGTTCACGCTCATCGCCCACAACAACTTCAATGCCAAGTGGCTCGGCACGGGTGCGCAGTACGTCGAGGGTTTGCGGATGGCTGTGGATCGAGGCGAAGAATTGGTGACTGCCCTTGTTCTTGCTCAGGCGTTTGCAGAAGGTCATGGCTTCGGCAGCGGCGGTGGCTTCGTCGAGCAGCGAGGCGTTGGCGATCGGCAGGCCGGTTAGGTCGCTGATCATGGTCTGGAAGTTCAGCAACGCTTCGAGACGGCCCTGGGAAATTTCTGGCTGGTACGGCGTGTAAGCGGTGTACCAGGCCGGATTTTCCAGCAAGTTGCGCAGGATCGGCGACGGCGTGTGGCAGTTGTAGTAGCCCTGGCCGATGTAAGTCTTGAACAGCTGATTCTTGCCGGCGATGCCTTTGATCATCGCCAGGGCATCGGCTTCGCTGAGGCCGTCGTCCATGCCGAGCACGCTGGTGCCCTTGATGCTTTCCGGGATGACGCTGGCGCTCAGCGCTTCAAGCGAATCGAAGCCGAGGCTGTTGAGCATGGCTTGCTCGTCACCGGCGCGCGGGCCGATGTGACGGGCGATGAATTCGTTGGCGGTGCCAAGGTTTACTTGAGTCATGTCGGTGTTCCTCAGGCTTCGGCTTGGGCTTTGATCAGACGGTCGTACGCGTCCTGATCGAGCAGTTTGCCGACAGCGGCGGCGTCGCTTGGCTGGAAGCGGAAGAACCAGCCTTCGCCCAGCGGATCTTCGTTGACCAGTTCCGGGCTGTCTTCCAGCGCCGGGTTGGTTGCCAGCACTTCGCCGTCGAGGGGCATGTACACGCCGCTGGCGGCTTTCACCGATTCCACGGTGGCGGCTTCAGCGCCTTTGTCGTACGCCTGCAATTCAGGCAGTTGCACGAACACCACGTCGCCCAAGGCGTTCTGCGCGAAAGCGGTGATGCCGACAGTAACGCTGCCGTCAGCTTCGGTGCGCAGCCATTCGTGATCTTCAGTAAAACGCAACTCGCTCATGGAAACTCCTCAGGGGCCAGACTCGTCTGGTGGACGCGGTGGAAGGCTTGGGCAGGGAAGCCCTTTATTTATGAAAGGTTGATTAGCAAGAACGCGGCCAAGGTTGATTTATCGTTATAAATCAATGAGTTGAGTGATTTGGATGGATGTGACTCAGTGGCGTGTGTAGCGAAATCGCTACGGCACAAGGCGAGGAGAAAAGCTGAACCGGATCAAAGCCTTGCACAGCGGTGATCAGAGGAGGGTGTAACGACATCATTCCGCTGTAGCGCTTTCAGTACAGGCGGAGGTCGCTTTTAAGCAGTAACTACAAATGTCGGATTGGAAACCCGGACTGTAGGAGCTGCCGAAGGCTGCGATCTTGTCCCGGCCAATACACATCCAGAGTCAACAGATCGCAGCCTCCAGCAACTCCTACAGAAAACAATCTGGAACACAGTTCAAAATGTAGGAGCAGAGCTTGCTCGCGAAGGCGGTCTGTCAGTCGCCATTAATTGCAACTGAAAGGCCGCTTTCGCGAGCAAGCTCTGCTCCTACAAAGGCACGACATCGGATTTGCTGAATTTGCAAAGGGCGTTATGGCTTGTTGGGGATGCCGTACTTGCGCAACCGATGGGCGATAGCGGTATGCGAAGTCTGCAGGCGGCTCGCCAGTTGCCGGGTCGAGGGATAGCTGACGTAGAGTTTTTCCAGCAGCGCTTTCTCGAACGACTCGACCGCTTGTTCGAGGCTGTCGACATCGCTGTCAGTCTGCCGCGCCACCGAGGTGCCGGCGATGTCGAGGTCGCCGATGTCCACCAGGCTGCTTTCGCAAATCGCCGCCGCGCGGAAGATCACGTTCTGCAGTTGCCGCACGTTGCCCGGCCAGCGATTGCCGAGCAGCGCCGGGTAAGTGCCCGGGGCGAGGCGGCAGACCGGGCGCTGAATCTGCGCGCAGGCCTGCTGCATGAAGTAGCGCGCCAACAGCAGAATGTCCTGACCACGTTCACGCAGCGGCGGCACTTCCACGTTGAGCACGTTGAGGCGATAGAACAGATCCTCGCGGAACGACCCTTCGCTGACCATTTTTTCCAGATCGCGGTGGGTCGCGCTGAGGATGCGCACGTTGACCTTGACCTCTCGATCACCGCCCACGCGACGGAAGCTGCCGTCATTCAAGAAGCGCAGCAATTTCGCCTGCAAGTACGGCGACATCTCGCCGATCTCATCGAGAAACACCGTACCCTGGTTGGCCAGCTCCATCAGCCCCGGTTTGCCGCCACGCGCCGCACCGGTGAAGGCGCCGGGGGCGTAGCCGAACAGCTCGCTCTCGGCGAGGTTCTCCGGCAGCGCTGCGCAGTTCAGAGCAAGGAACGGCGCGTTGTGCCGCGCACTGATCGCGTGACAGGCGCGGGCGACCAGTTCTTTGCCGGTACCGGTTTCGCCTTGAATCAACAGCGGCGCATCGAGGGCTGCTACACGTTGAGCACGGGCCTTGAGCGTACGGATCGCCGGGGATTCGCCGAGCAGCGCATCGAAACCTTCGGCGTGATCGTGGTGCAGCGCCGAGAGCTGCTCGCCGATGCGGTTGGGTTGATACAACGTGAGCAGGGCGCCGGCGTCGGTGATTGGCGTGGCGTCGAGCAACAAGGTTTGACCGTTGACGGTGATTTCCCGCAGCGGCAGACGGAAGCCGTGTTCGAGCAGCGTGTCGAGCAGGCCGGGGTCGTTGAACAATTCGGAGACACTTTCGCCGGCCGGTTCGCGACCGTAGAGGGCGATCAAGGCCGGGTTGCCGAGCAAGACTTTGCCGGCGCTGTCGAGGGCTAGAACAGGATCGGTCATCGCCGCGAGCAAGGCATCGAGTTGCAAGTGCCGACGCTGGCCGGGGAGGATGTCGACCACGGTCACCGCTTCCACGCCGAGCACGCGGAACAACGCATCTTTCAGCTCTTCGAGCACTGTCGGGCTCAGGGTCGGCGCGTCGATGTAGACGTTCGGCGGGATCATCTCCACCGCATCCAGATTGAGGTTGCGCCCACCGAGGATAGCCAGGACTTCCTGGGTGATGCCAACGCGGTCGATGAAACTGACGTGGATACGCATGGGGCGGTTCAGTGATCTGCAGAGCGGAGGGTGGCAAGTATGCCTTGGGGCGGGCTAATGGTGAAATCTGTGTCCTGCGCTGATCGTTCCCATGCTCCGCGTGGGAATGCATCCCGTGACGCTCTGCGTCACAGCGGACGCGGAGCGTCCGTGGCGGCATTCCCACGCAGAGCGTGGGAACGATCAAATGTAGGAGCTGCCGAAGGCTGCGATCTTTTGATCTTGACGGTTACTCGAAATGCTCAGGATTAACCGGATCCCCGGACTGCATGTTCAGCTGCTTGCGGATGTCTTCAAACATCAGGTCGTAATGTTTGTGCACCGAGCCGATCTGGCTGTGCGTCTTGGGAATCCCGTATTTTTCGGCAATCCGGGTCACGTCGCGGGCGAAGTTGTAGGCCTCTTCCTTGGGCAGGAAAAACGTTTCCTTCATGTCCTTGCCCTGCATATTGCCGTGCAGGGTGAACTGTATCCCTTTGCCTTTTTGCGGATCGGTGAACACTTCATAGTCGAGGCAGACGTTGTAATTGACGTCATCGTCGGTCAACGCATGCCGCTCGATGTGCAAATGACCGGGTTCAAACTGGGCCATGAGGAACTCCTTTCAAGGCATGGAAAGAGGGCAGACCCTGGGCTTGCCCCCGCCGTTTCTAATTATCGGTAAGTGATGCCAGGCTTCGCTGTGGTCACGCGTGTACCGGCAGTGCCTTGGACAATCGCTTCGATGTCCGCCAGCGAACCGATCACCGCGACCTTGCCAGTATGGCGCGCAAATTCGCAGGCTGCCTGCACCTTCGGCCCCATCGAACCGGCGGCGAAACCGAGGCGCTCGAGTTCGTCCGGATGCGCTTCGGCGATGCCTTTCTGCGTTGGTTTGCCGTAATCAATGAACGCCGCGTTGACGTCGGTGGCGATCACCAGCAGATCCGCTTCCAGTTGCTCGGCGAGCAGCGAAGAGCACAGATCTTTGTCGATCACCGCTTCGATACCCTTGAGGTTGCGGTTCTCGTCATACATGGTCGGAATCCCGCCACCCCCGGCGCAAATCACGATGCTGCCCTTGTCCAGCAACCACTTGATCGGGCGGATTTCGAAGATGCGTTTTGGCCGTGGACTGGCCACGACACGACGGTACTTATCGCCATCCGGGGCAATCGCCCAGCCTTTTTCGGCGGCGAGTTTTTCCGCTTCGGCCTTGTCATAGACCGGGCCGATCGGTTTGGTTGGATTCTTGAACGCCGGGTCGTTGGCGTCGACTTCAACCTGAGTGAGGAGGGTGGCGAACGGCACTTCGAAGTCGAGCAGGTTGCCCAGTTCCTGTTCAATGATGTAGCCGATCATGCCTTCGGTTTCGGCACCGAGCACGTCCAGCGGGTAAGGAGTAACGGAGGTGTAAGCCGCCGCTTGCAGCGACAGCAGACCGACTTGCGGGCCATTGCCGTGGGCGATGACCAGTTGGTTGCCGGCATGGATTTTGGCGATTTGCTCGGTGGCGATGCGGATGTTGGCGCGCTGATTGTCAGCGGTCATCGGCTCACCACGGCGGAGCAGGGCGTTACCGCCCAGAGCTACGACGATACGCATGGTGCATGTCCTTTTCGTAGTGATCGTTCCCACGCTCTGCGTGGGAATGCCGCCACGGACGCTCCGCGTCCGCTGTGACGCAGAGCGTCACGGGATGCATTCCCACGCGGGAGCGTGGGAACGATCATGGATAAGCAGTGGTTACAGATCAGCGAGGGTCGATACCAGGATCGCCTTGATTGTGTGCATGCGGTTTTCCGCTTGCTCGAAGGCGATGCAGGCTGGGGACTCGAACACGTCGTCGGTCACTTCGATGCCGTTTTTCAGATGCGGATACTGTTCGGCGATTTGCTTGCCGACTTTGGTATCGCTGTTGTGGAACGCCGGCAGGCAGTGCATGAACTTGGTTCGCGGGTTGCCGGAGGCTTTCATCAGCTCGGCGTTGACCTGGTACGGCAGCAGTTGCTGGATGCGTTCGGCCCAGGCTTCCACCGGCTCGCCCATCGACACCCAAACGTCGGTGTGGATGAAATCGACGCCTTTGACCGCGGCTTTCGGGTCTTCGGTCAGGGTGATGCGCGCGCCACTTTCTTCAGCATATTTGTGGCAACGCTCAACCAGATCATCCAGCGGCCACAGGGCTTTCGGCGCGCAGATGCGCACGTCCATGCCGAGTTTGGCGCCGATCAACAGCAGCGAGTTACCCATGTTGTTGCGCGCATCGCCAAGGTAGGCGTAGCTGATTTCATGGATCGGCTTGTCGGCGTGCTCACGCATGGTCAGCACGTCGGCGATCATTTGCGTCGGGTGATATTCGTCGGTCAGGCCGTTGAACACCGGTACGCCAGCGAACTTGGCCAGCTCTTCGACGATCTCCTGTTTGAAGCCACGGTACTCGATGGCGTCGTACATGCGACCCAGCACGCGGGCTGTGTCTTTCATGCTTTCCTTGTGACCGATCTGCGAAGAGTTCGGGTCGATGTAGGTGACGTTGGCGCCTTGGTCATACGCCGCCACTTCGAACGCGCAACGGGTACGGGTCGAGGTTTTTTCGAAGATCAGGGCGATGTTGTTGCCCTTCAGATGTTGCTGCTCGGTGCCGGTGTACTTGGCGCGTTTGAGGTCGCGGGACAGGTCGAGCAGGTAACGCAGCTCACGTGGGGTGTGGTGTTCCAGGCTGAGCAGGTTACGGTTGTGAATGTTAAAAGCCATGATGGATCTCCTTCGGTGTCGGTTATCCCCCTGGCCGCACTTTATAAGTGACGGCCAGGGCTCAGAGGTTTAGTAGTCGATTGCGTCGCGCACGATTGGGCAGGTCATGCAGTGGCCACCGCCACGGCCTCGGCCCAGTTCACCGGCGCTGATGGTGATGACTTCCACGCCGGCCTTGCGCAGCAGGGTGTTGGTGTAGGTGTTGCGGTCGTAGCCGATGACCACGCCCGGTTCCACGGCCACCACGTTGTTGCCGTCGTCCCATTGCTCGCGTTCAGCGGCGAAGCTGTTGCCGCCGGTTTCCACCACGCGCAACGCTTTCAGATTGAGGGCCTTGGCCACGGTGTCGAGGAAAGTGCCTTCTTCGCGGCGGATGTCGATGCCGCCCTGTTTGCCTTCGTCAGGTCGCAGGGTGAAGGCGACGATCTGATTGACCACTTCCGGGAAAATCGTCACGAGGTCGCGGTCGCAGAAGCTGAACACGGTGTCGAGGTGCATCGCCGCGCGGGATTTCGGCAGGCCGGCAACGATGACTTTTTCCACGGCTTTGTTCTTGAACAGGTTCAGCGCCAGTTGGCCGATGGCCTGACGGGACGAGCGTTCGCCCATACCGATCAACACCACGCCGTTGCCGATTGGCATGACGTCGCCGCCTTCAAGGGTGGAGCTGCCGTGATCCTTGTCCGGGTCGCCGTACCAGATTTCGAATTCGGCGTTGGTGAACTGTGGATGGAATTTGTAGATGGCGGTGGTCAGCAGGGTTTCCTGACGTCGCGCTGGCCAGTACATCGGGTTCAGCGTCACGCCACCGTAGATCCAGCAGGTGGTGTCGCGGGTGAACTGAGTGTTCGGCAGCGGCGGCAGAATGAAGCTGGAGTGGCCGAGGAAGTCGCGGAACATCTGGATGGTCTTGCCACCAAAGCTGTCCGGCAGATCATCAGCGGAGACGCCGCCAATCAGGAACTCGGCGATGTGCCGTGGCTCGAGGCTTTTCAACCAGGATTTGACTTCGTTGATCAGGCCCAGGCCCACCGAATCGGCGGTGACCTTGCGCTCGAGAATCCAGTCCAGCGCCTCAGGGATGGCGACGATGTCGGTCAGCAGGTTGTGCATTTCCAGCACATCGATGCCGCGCTCGCGCATCTTGGTGACGAAGTCGAAGTGGTCGCGCTTGGCCTGGGCAACCCAGAGCACGTCGTCGAACAGCAGCTCATCGCAGTTGTTCGGGGTCAGCCGCTGGTGGGCCAGACCTGGGGAGCAAACCATGACTTTGCGCAGTTTGCCGGCTTCGGAATGTACGCCGTACTTAACTTTTTCCGTGGTCATTTCAGTGATCCTCCAGATGACAAATTAGTCGGGTATTACAGCGTCAGGAAGCCGTCGTAGAGACCGTAGGCTGCCACCAGGGCACCCACGATCACCGCGGCGAAAAGCAGCTTCTCGACATTAGTGAAAATCGGTTGTTTGAGTTCCAGCTTGGCTTTGGCGAACAGGATCGCGCCAGGTGCGTAGAGCAGGGCCGAAAGCAGCAAGTACTTGACCCCGCCGGCATACAACAGCCACACCGCATAGATCAGCGCGATGCCGCCGATAATCAGATCCTTGCGCCGTTCGGCCGCAAAGCCTTCGTAAGTTTCGCCGCGCACCGCCAGCAGCAGGGCATACGCCGCCGACCACAGGTACGGCACCAGAATCATCGAAGTGGCGAGGTAGATCAGCGACAGGTAAGTACTCGCCGAGAACAGGGTGATGATCAGGAAAATCTGCACCATCGCGTTGGTCAGCCACAGGGCGTTGACTGGTACGTGGTTCTCGTTTTCCTTACGCAGGAACTCCGGCATGGTGTGGTCTTTGGCGGCGGCGAACATGATCTCCGCACACAGCAGCACCCACGACAGCAGCGCACCCAGCAGCGAAATGATCAGACCAACACTGATCAGCACCGCGCCCCAGTGACCGACGACATGCTCAAGCACGGCGGCCATCGACGGGTTCTGCAGTTTCGCCAGTTCCGGCTGAGTCATGATGCCCAGCGACAGCACGTTCACCAGCACCAGAAACAGCAGCACAGTGATGAAGCCGATCACGGTGGCTTTACCGACGTCCGAGCGTTTTTCCGCGCGGGCCGAGAAGATGCTCGCGCCCTCGATGCCGATGAACACCCACACGGTGACCAGCATCATGTTGCGCACCTGGTTCATCACGCTGCCCAGATCAGGGTTTTTGATGCCCCAGATGTCGGCGGTGAAGATGTCCAGTTTGAAGGCGAAAATCGCGATCAGAACGAACAGCACCAGCGGCACAACCTTGGCGACCGTGGTCACAAGGTTAATGAACGCCGCCTCCTTGATTCCGCGCAGAACGAGGAAGTGCACGGCCCACAACAGCACCGAGGCGCCGATCACGGCTGCGACAGTGTTGCCTTCACCGAAAATCGGGAAGAAGTAGCCGAGGGTACTGAACAGTAGAACGAAGTAACCGACGTTGCCCAGCCAGGCACTGATCCAGTAACCCCAGGCGGACGAGAAACCCATGTAATCGCCGAAACCGGCCTTGGCGTAGGCGTAGACACCGCCGTCCAGGTCAGGCTTTCGATTGGCGAGGGTTTGAAAGACAAAAGCGAGGGTGAGCATGCCGACAGCGGTGATGGCCCAACCGATCAGCACGGCGCCAACGTCGGCGCTGGCTGCCATGTTTTGTGGCAAAGAGAATATCCCGCCACCGATCATTGAACCGACTACCAACGCAACCAGTGCACCGAGTCGTAGTTTTCCGGGAGCTTCAGACATTGCATGACTCCATTGCAGGAGAAGAGAGATCACAGCGTAGTTCTGTTGTCTGTTCAGTTAGCTGACTTAGATCAGTGCATGGTCACATTCCATTGTTAATGAATGACTTATGAATCGGCTGAAGGCATAAAGCTATCGTCTGCGAAGCCCGATTTAGACGCTTTTTGGCTACATGCTTGGGAATGGCTATTATTACTTTCGAATTATGACGCTAGTTCGTTTTGGCAGATTGGCAAATTTTCCGCGTCTGTTTTCAGTACAGAATTGATTTATTAGGATCAGCGCACAAAATTGTCTGAGCGTGCTAGGCGTTAGCGTGATCGGCTATATATAAATGGGCATTTATTGGCGTTATCTAATAAACGTACTTACTCTTTACCCATTTAGTTAGTTAAGTCATAAACCTGTGGTGAGGGGATTTATCCCTGATGGGTGGCGTAGCCGCCCTGAACCAGTCACTGCAGTAATTCAGACATACTTCGCGTGACGGTTTTGCGACTGCTGCGCAGCCGAACGGGGATAAATCCCCTCGCCACAGGGGGCCGGTATATCTGGGGTTTCGGTAGAAATTGAGAATTCGTTGATCAGGAAGGGAGATTTGAATGTCGCAACCGACGCAAAAGCTGCGCCTAGGCGCGTTGATCGCTCTGGTGGTGGGGTCGATGATTGGTGGGGGGATTTTCTCGCTGCCGCAGAACATGGCGGCGCGGGCCGATGCCGGGGCGATATTGATCGGTTGGGGCATCACCGCGATCGGCATGCTCACGCTGGCGTTCGTCTTTCAGACTCTGGCCAACCGCAAGCCTGAACTGGATTCCGGCGTCTACGCCTATGCCAAGGCCGGGTTCGGCGACTACATGGGGTTTTCATCGGCATGGGGTTACTGGATCAGCGCCTGGCTGGGTAACGTCGGTTATTTCGTCCTTTTATTCAGCACCCTCGGCTACTTCTTTCCGGTGTTCGGTCAGGGCAATACGCCGATCGCCATCGGTTGCGCGTCGGTGCTGTTGTGGTGCGTACATTTTCTGGTGATGCGCGGGATCAAAGAGGCAGCGTTCATCAATCAGGTGACCACGGTGGCGAAGATCGTGCCGCTGATCATGTTCATCGTCATTGCCGCCGTCGCCTTCAAGGCCGACATTTTTACCCGCGACATCTGGGGCACCAGCAACCCGAATTTCGGCAATGTCATGGATCAAGTACGCAACATGATGCTGGTCACGGTGTTCGTGTTCATCGGCATCGAAGGCGCCAGTGTTTACTCGGCGCGTGCGGAGAAACGCAGCGACGTCGGCCGCGCCACGGTGATCGGCTTTATCGGTGTGTTGGCGTTGCTGGTGCTGGTCAATGTGCTGTCGCTGGGGATCATGAGCCAGCCGGAACTGGCCAACCTGCAAAACCCGTCGCTGGCGGCGGTGCTGGAACACATCGTCGGGCCGTGGGGCGCGCTGCTGATCAGCATCGGCCTGGCAATCTCGCTGCTCGGTGCGCTGCTGTCGTGGGCGCTGCTCTGCGCAGAAATCCTCTTCGCCACGGCCAAAGACAAAACCATGCCGGCGTTCCTGAAAAAGGAAAACAAAAACCACGTGCCGGTGAACGCGTTGTGGCTGACCAACGCGATGATCCAGATTTTCCTGCTGATCACCCTGTTTTCGGCGGGCACCTACACCAGCCTGATTTATCTGGCGTCGTCGATGATTCTGGTGCCGTATCTGTGGTCGGCGGCGTATGCCGTGCTGCTGAGCGGGCGTGGCGAAACCTACGAACACGCCTCGGCTGAACGCACCAAGGATTTGCTGATCGGCGGCATCGCCCTGGGTTATGCGGTGTGGTTGCTGTACGCCGGCGGGGTGAAATATTTGCTGCTGTCGGCGCTGCTGTATGCGCCGGGGGTGATCCTGTTTGCCAAGGCCAAACATGAGCAGGGCGAGCCGATCTTCACGTCGATTGAGAAGGGCATCTTTACCGTCGTCATCATCGGTGCGGGTCTGGCGGCGTATGGCTTGTACAGCGGCATGCTGTCGTTGTGAGGTTGGCGCTGGACTATCAACCGCCGTATGACTGGGAGGCGATGCTGGGTTTTCTCGCGGCGCGGGCGGTGGTCGGGATGGAGGCCGTGGTCGATGGCGTGTACTCGCGCAGCATCGGGTTGAGCGGGGTGCATGGCACGGTTTCGGTGTGGCCCGGTGCTGGTGATTCGCTGGCGGTTGAAGTGGATTTTCCTGATTCGCAGGCGCTGCCAGAGATTGTGCGGCGGTTGCGGCGGATGTTCGATCTGGATGCGGATGTGGCAGTGATGCAAGGGCATCTTGCGCAGGATCCGCTGCTGGCGCGGTTGATGGCCGAGCGTCCCGGGTTGCGCATTCCGGGGGCGTGGGATGGTTTGGAACTGGCGTTTCGTGCAGTGCTCGGGCAGCAGATTACCGTGGTGGCGGCGATTCGCTTGGCGGGGAAATTGGTGGCTCAGTATGGCGCGCCGTTGCAATCGACGGTGCCGGGTTTGAGTTATGTGTTTCCTGAGGCCTGTGTGTTGGCTGAGGCGGATTTGGCGGCGTTGGGGATGCCCAAGAGTCGAGGGCGGACACTGTCGGGCGTGGCGCAGGCGTTGCTCGATGTTCCTTCATTATTTGAGCCGGATCGCGACGGTGGTGTGGCGCGGTTGCTGGCGTTGCACGGGACTGGCGAGTGGACGGCGCAGTACATTGCGCTGCGGCAATTGCGCGATCTGGATGGGTTTCCCCATGGCGATGTCGGGTTGTTGCGGGCGTTGGAAGTGTTGGAAGGACAGCGGCCGACGGCGCGGGAATTGGCTGTGCGGGCGGAGGGTTGGCGGCCTTATCGCGGGTATGCGGCGCAGGTGTTGTGGGCGTCTTTGAGTCACCCTCACCCCAGCCCTCTCCCAGAGGGAGAGGGGGCCGATCGAGGTGTCTGGCGCTATACATCGACCTGAGTAACCGAGGCGATTATGGATTCAAGGCCAATTTTCCATGCTGATGTTGGATTCAACACCAATCTTTCAAGTCGGTGAATCTCGCCAATATCCCCCAATCAGTCCCCTCTCCCCCTGGGAGAGGGCTAGGGTGAGGGGCTCTTCAAACCCACTGCGGCCGGTGGGCGCCCAAATCCATGGCAGGCAACGCCCACTGCAACGGTGCGCCGCTGATCTTCACCGGCGCCAGCAACCGATGTGCTGGCCCCCATGGGGTTTGTTCCAAGGGCAACCCTTGGTCTTGTTCATCCTCGGCACGCAACGCTTCGGCTATTCCGGGCCCGTGTTCGATCAACAACTTCGCCGTCCGCGCCAACGACAACCGTGCCGAACCACCATGTCCATTCCTCAACCGCTCAGTCAGCAACCTGATCGCACTCGCCGCCATCAAATACCCGGTCGCATGATCCAGCGCCTGCACCGGCAACGGCGTCGGTTTGTCCGCCTGCTTCCAGCGCTGCCCGGCCTCAGCGATGCCGCTGCTCATTTGCACCAGGCTGTCGAAACCCCGGCGGTTTTGCCACGGGCCGCTCCAGCCGTAAGCGTTGAGGCAGACGTCGATCAATCCCGGTGCCAATTGGCGACGACGTTCAACACCGAAACCAAGATTCTCCAACGCATCAGCGCGATAACCGTGCAGCAGAATGTCGGCGTCTTTCAGCAGACTCTCGAACACCGCGCGATCCGCCGGAACCTGCAAATCCAGCCGTGCGCAGCGTTTGCCCAAGGTCATTTCCGGGACGACGCCGGGCTCGTTCCAGGTCGGTGGATCGATGCGCAAAACCTCAGCACCGAGCCCCGCGAGGAAACGACTGGCGGTAGGGCCGGCGAGCACGCGCGTCAGATCCAACACCTTGATCCCGGCCAATGGGCGTTCCACCGAGCCTTGCCACGATTTCGCATGTTCATCCTGATCAGCGATGAAGTGAGCAAGTGGCTCGGCATTCACCGCCAACCCCTGCGGATGCTGTTGCCACTGCGCCCAACTGCGCATTTCGGCGGCGCAACCCTTGGCGTCGACCACCGCTTGCTCCAGTTCCGTGCTCGCCCATTGCGCGACTTTCGCCGCCATCGCCGCGCGGTCGGCGCAGGCACCGAGCACGCGTTCAGCGGCGGCGCGGTGGTGCGGGGCGTTGGTGTGCAGGCGAATCCAGCCGTCGCGCGTTGCGTAGTCACCGGCGACCGGATCCCACAGCGGCGGCACTTGCCAGCCGATCGGGCGCAGTGATGAGGAGAACCAGAACGAGGCCAAACGACGATCGACTTCTACGGTGGGCAGGTGGCCGGTTTGTTGCTGCAAGAGTTCGCTGACGGCTTGCCCGGCAGCGGCGATGCTGGCGCAGGCCAGATCGGTGACGGCGAAGGCCGAGGGCAGGGCGCCACTGGCGGTGAACGCAATCGGCGTGTGCGGCAAGCCGAGTGCGGCTTGAATGGACGTGAGTAAATCAGTCATCGAAGGCCCTCCGGAGCGAGAGGGCGATGATAGTGCAAAACGTCACGGGATTAGATGAAGGCTCTTGTAGGAGCTGAGCTTGCTCGCGAAAGCGGTGTGTCAGTCGACGAAGATGTTGAATGTGACGGCCTCTTCGCGAGCAAGCTCTGCTCCTACAAGTTTGTGTGGTGAGGTCTAGACGCGGAACTGATCCATCAATTTCATCTGCTGGCTCGCCAGTGCATTGAGCTGGCTGCTGATCGCCGCCGACTCGGTGGCTTGTCCGGTCAGGGTTTCGGTCACGGTGCGAATCGCCGAAACGTTGCGGTTAACCTCTTCGGCCACCGCGCTCTGCTGTTCGGCCGCGCTGGCAATCTGCAGATTCATGTCGCTGATCACCGTCACCGCGTCGCTGATCTTGCCCAGCGCATCCACGGCCTGACGAATCTGCCCGGCGTTGTTGTGTGCCTGAGTCTGGCTCGAATGCATGGTCGCGACCACGCCGCGCGTGCCGGTCTGAATACGCTCGATCACCACGCGAATCTCTTCCACCGAATCCTGCGTGCGTTTGGCGAGGTTGCGCACCTCGTCGGCAACCACCGCGAAACCACGCCCGCTCTCACCGGCACGGGCCGCTTCAATCGCCGCGTTGAGCGCGAGCAGGTTGGTTTGTTCGGCGATGCTGCGGATCACTTCCAGTACCGAACCGATCTGCTCGCTGTTGACCGCCAGCGCTTCAACTTCGGTCACCGCTTTGCTGACTTCATCGGCCAGTTGATTGATGTCGCGGGTGCTGCGTTCGATGATCGACATGCCGTCCTTCGCCGACTGATCGGCACCTTTCGCGGCGTTGGCTGCGTTCGACGCGCTGTTGGCGACGTCGTGGGCGGTGGCGCTCATTTCGTTGGACGCGGTGGCGACCTGATCGATTTCGCGGAACTGCACCTGCATGCCTTCGCTGGTCTGACGGGCGATTTCCGAAGACTGGTCGGCGGTGCCGCGCGCTTCGGTGATGCTCTGTTTGATCTGCGCGATGGTCGGTTGCAGCTTGTCGAGGAAACGGTTGAACCAGTTCACCAGTTCGCCCAGTTCATCTTTTTTGCTGTAGTTCAGACGCTGGGTCAGATCACCTTCGCCGCTGGCGATGTTCTTCAGCATGTCGGCAACGCTGTTGATCGGACGGGTAACGCCAGACGCGGTCAGCCAGATCAGCAGCAGGCCAACCACGCCAGCCACCACAGCCACCAGCAACGCGGTGATCACGCCAGTTTCCTGGGCATCATCGAGCACCGCTTGCAGCTTGACCGAGTCGGCCAGCAGCACTTGTTTCGGCAGGTCGATCACTACGCCCCACGCACGCGAGTTGCCAATCGGGTCGACCGGGTACACCGCACGGATCAGGTCGCCCTGTTCGAGGATTTTCGGTGTGCCGGAGGTGAGCAGTTGCAGTACGTCCTGGCCATTGGCGCCGAGGGTGTCGTTGATCTTTTTGCCGACCTTGGTCGCGTCCGAACTGTCGGCGCCGAGCACGCCGCTGCCGGAGACGATAAGCATGTGCCCGGCGTTGTTGAAGAGGTTGCGTTGCGACTCGACGGCGGCTGCTTGCAGCGCGTCGAGGGCGATGTCGACACCGACCACGCCGATCGCTTTGCCGTCGACAATCAACGGTACGGAAATGGTCGTCATGAGCATTTCCTTATTGCCCACGGTGTCTGCGTACGGGTCGAGCAAACAGGTGCGTTTGTTGTCGCGAGGGCAGGTGTACCAGCTGTTGTACGGTGTGCCGCTGACGCTGAGGGTAGTTTTGGTCAGGTCTTCTTCGACCATGATCGTGTTCAGCGAGGCGCCGGCCGCGCGGCTCCAATAGGTCGCGAAACGCCCGGCTTCGTTGGACTGGCGCGCGGCGTCGTTGGCGAACTCGCTGTCCTTGCCGTCGAGGCCGTTGGGTTCGAAGGCGAGCCAGATGCCGAGCACTTTATCGTTGCGCTCGAAGGCGGTTTTCAGGCTCAGGTTCAATTCTTCGCGCAGGGCGCCGGCGTCCAGCGAACGCTTGGCGGCCATCACGCGCATGTCTTTGATCTGATCCGCCAGCGCGGTAATCACCAACAAGCTTTCGCCAAAGGTTTTCTGCACCCGCACCGCTTGTTCGGCGGCTTTGGCTTGCAGCAGGTTTTGCACACTGGCGGTGAGCAGCTGGTTGCTGGAGTTGCTGACCAGTTCATCGTTCTGGTTGGTCTGGTAGATGTTCATGCCAACAATCAGCGCGACCACACCGAGCAGGCACAGACCGGAGAGCAGGACGATTTTCAGGCGGATGGACAGAGAGTCGAACATGGGGCGATCTCGCGAATGGATAAACGGTTGGCTTGCGGGTATGGACTACCCGGTTCGCCAAATCCATTCAGCGCCATGAATGCTCATCGGCGCGAGGCGAAAAGGCATGAGGCGCGCGCCGACGAACGGTCAGCGCTAAACGTTTGCGCAGGGGAAAGTGCTGGAAATCAGAACAATTTCAGGGAAGTGTCTGCGTGTTTGGGAGGGCACTTGTGGTGAGGGGATTTATCCCCGATGGCCTGCGAAGCAGGCCCAAAACCTGAGAATGGGTTCTGTCGGAAAAATCAGGGATTCTGGACTGTGGCGGCTTCGCAGCCAATCGGGGATAAATCCCCTCGCCACAGAATCCCCTCACCACAAAAGTTCTTCACAAAGAAACCCGGTGTGGCTTAAACAGGAATCGATTCCGGGCGCGACCAGATCCACAGATTCCCCAACCCCATCCCGGCAATCGCCAGATAGATCGGCCAGCCGTGATCGAGCATCACCAGCATCAACGTCGCGCAGAGCAGCATGCTCACCGTCGCGCTGACTTTGGCTTTGCGCGCGATGATTTTGCCGTTGCGCCAGTTGCTCAGAATCGGCCCGAACAGGCGATGGTTTTCCAGCCAGGCACTCAGGCGCGGCGAACTGCGGGTGGCGGCCCACGCGGCGAGGAGGATGAACTCGGTGGTTGGCAGGCCGGGCACGACAATGGCGATCAGGCCGATGCCGAGGCTGACGTAGGCCAGAAGGCCGAACAGCACGCGGGCGAGTTTGGAGGAGGCTGGTTGCGGCATGGGCTCGGCGGGATGCTTCTGAAGCGGGATCGGAATCTTACAGATTTACGCGGACCCTTGTAGGAGCAAGGCTTGCCCGCGAAGGCGGTGTGTCAGTCAACGATGATGTTGAATGGGCTGACGCTTTCGCGGGCAAGCCTTGCTCCTACAAGGGATCGTGTCGGGAATCAGGCCAGTTCGGCTTCTGTCGCGTAAGCCTGTTCCAGCAACACGGTGAAGCGGTTGAACGCGTCGATCGCGCCTTGTTCCACTTCGGCTTCTTCTTCAGCGCTGAACTCCAGTGAATCCAGGGTGCGCACGAAGCTCTTCCAGCCTTCGGCACGGCCACCTTCTGGCTCACCGAGGTGACGGGCGCCGAAGGTTTCGCTCAGCTCCAGGGCCACGGCGCGTTTGATCAGGAACGCAGCGCCGAGCTTCGAACCTTCGGACACAAAAATCCAGCCCAGTGCCCGTGCCTTGCTCGGGTTTTTCACCGCGCCGGCAACCGGGGCCGGGACTTCGGTGTCGAGATCGGCGAGGTCAGCCTTGGCCGCTTCAGCGCGGCAGCGGGCCGGCAGGTCAGGGACGATGGCGGTCAGTTCGGCGCTGTTGTAGAGGTCGACCAGTTCCGACTGGAACAGGTACTGCGCGACGACGAAACGGGCGAAGTTGGCGCGCGTCTCGAACGGCGCGTGAGCCTTCACCAGTGCATCGAGCTTGGTGTGCGGTTCGTTGGTGATCTGGTTCAAGCGTTGCGAACGCAGGGCAGGGCGTTGTTCGGTATCTTGAGCTGTCATGGGAAATCCTTGAGAAAGAGAGGCGCTTGCTAACGAGACGAACAAGCAGACGCCTGAGCGTAAAAAAACCTCACTGCGCGGTGCTTGAACACGCGCAGTGAGGTCGGCCGGATCAGATGTCCCAGACCAGATTGATCGCGAAGTTGCGGCCCGGTTGGGTCAGGCGATCAAGGTTGGCCGGTTGCGTGACCGAGGCTTCGCCAACGCTGTCGTAACCGCGCACGTCATCCCACTGCCAGTATTTCTTGTCGGTCAGGTTGTAGAGACCGGCGTTGACGGTCACGTCGTCGGTGACTTTGTAGAAGCCCGCCAGATCGAGCACGCCATAACCCGGGGTCTTGAACTGGGTGCTGGTGCCGTCAGGCGTTTTGAACATGGTGCTGTCGACCCGATCCTTGCGCTTGACCAGCGTCCAGCTCAGCAGTGCGCCGTATTTGTCCTGGTCATAACCGAGGCCGAACACGCCGGTCAGCGGGTTGATGCTGTTCAGCGGCTCACCGCTGTCGTCGTTGCGGCCATACAGGTACGCCATCGAGCCTTGGGTGTAGAGGCCGGTCGGTGCGCCGAAGGTATCGAGGTTCAAGCGACCTTTAAGCTCCACGCCTTTGATGGTGGCGTGTTTGATGTTGTTGCTCTGGAACGTGGTCTCGGTGTAACCGGGAGTGATGGCGTTCTCGTCGATGAAATCACGGTACTTGTTGTAGAACACCGCAACGTCGAAGGTGCCCGCTTCAAACTGGCCACGCAGACCGGTTTCATAGCTTTTGCTTTTTTCCGGTTCCAGATCCGGGTTCGGCGCGACTTGGTAGCCGCCCGCGAGGTTTTCAAAGCGACCATACAAAGCCTTGGCGGTCGGGGTGCGGAAGCCTTCGGCGTACTGACCGTACCAGGTGTAGTTGTCGTTGAAGCTGTAAGTCGTGCCGAACTTCGGCGACAGACGATGCCAGGTTTTCTTCTCGTCGCTGACCTGACCGTTGCCGCTCTGGTCGGCAGTGGCGAGGAACTCATCGGTGATGTGCGGTTTGAGTTCGGTGTAGTCGTAACGTGCGCCCGGCAGGAACGTCCAGTTGCCCCAACTGATTTGATCCTGCGCGAACAGGCTGTAGCTGTTGATGGTCGGATCCGGGAAGTCGCTGGCCGGAGTCAAGGTGTCGGCAGCGCTTGGCGCACCGATCACGCGGCAGGCGCCGGCGACGGTCAGGCAGGTGCCCGAGCCGGTGCGCAGACCGGTGACCTTGTCCTGCTTGATGGTCGTGCCGTAGGTGATGGTGTGATCGGTGTCGGCGATGGCAAACGACTTGTCAGCCTGCGCATCGAACACCCACTGGCGATCTTTGTAATTGGTGTCACGGTTACGCAGCACAGTGCGCGACGGCGCGTAGATTTCCTGGGTGCTCTGATCGGTCTTGGCGATCTGATAGTTGAGCGACCACTTGATGTTGTCGGCCAGCACAGTGTCCAGCGCGAAGCGGTGTTCCAGACCAAAACGCTCGCGGGTAACGGTGTCGTTGCCGGTGCGCGACTTATAGAAACCGAAACCGCGTCCAGCGTTGAACGGGCCGCCGACGGCGCTCAACTGGTTGGTGTCGCGATCATCTTTATAGTGTTCGTAGGTCAGGCCGAAGCGCGCGTCGTCAGCGTAGTTCCAGCCGAGTTTGGCCAGCACGTTGGTGGTGCGCACGTCTTCCGGGTTGGCCTCGGTGCGGTTCAGGCCGGTGCCACCGGTTTCGCCGTAGGATTCGGTTTCGTGACCGTTGCGCTGGCTCAGGTGCAGCAAACCGTCGAAGTCGCCGGTGCGGCCAGCAACGGTGCCGGAGGTCAGCCAGCTGTCATCGGCCGAGCTGTAACCGGTTTTCAGCCGGGCGCCGACGTCCTGGCCAGGCTTGATGATGTCGTCCGGATCGAGGGTGTAGTAGCTGACGGCGCCGCCAATGGCGTTGCTGCCGTACAGCACCGAGGCCGGGCCACGGAGAATTTCGACGCGTTTGACGATTTCCGGGTCGACGTAATTGCGGTTGGTCTGTGCGTACGGGCCGTTGAAGAAACTGTCCGGCACTTGCACGCCGTCGACCTGAGTCAGCACGCGGTCGCCATCGATACCACGGATGTTGTAGCCGGTGATGCCGGCACGTTGACCGGCGCCGCCCACCGAAACGCCCGGCTCGTACCGCACCAGATCCTTTATCGAATTGACGTTGTTGCGATCGAGATCCTCGCGGGTCTGCACGCTGACCGTCGCGGGCACGCTATTGATCGACTGTTCCTGACGCGTGGCGCTGATGGTCACCTGATCAAGGTTAAGGGTGCCGCTGCTGTTGCGCTTTTCCAGCACCACATTGTTGTTGCTCAGCTTGCGGAAGCTCAAATTGGTCCCCACCAACAGCCGCTCCAGCGCTTTCTCCGGCGGCAGCGAACCGCGCACGCCCGGCGACGATACGCCCTGACCCAGTTCCGCCGGCAAGCCGACCTGCCAACCGGTCACAGAGGTGAAGGCATTGAGGGCCGACACCAGCGGTTGCTGGTTGATGGAGAACGCGTAATCACCCATGTTGCGCGCCGGTTGCTCGGTGGCAGCCATCAGCGGTGCGGTGCCGGCCATGAGAATGGCAGCGGTCAGCAGCGACAATACGCGGGAAGGGGAAGTCTGACGGGTAAGGCGTGAGGACATCGATAGCGCTCCGTGTCGCACGAATCTTTATAGGTGCTGATTGGCATCGTGATGCGAATCAATTGCATTGGCTATAACGAGACGAACGGGCTTCAGCTATCGAGTAAAAATAATTCTCATTTAGTTCAAGATCACCAGCGCCGGGAATTCCTGCAAGCGCGCGGAGGTAATGTGGGCGAGAGAGCGCACCACGTCGAGCGGTTGATCGAGGCGATAATTGCCGGTCACGGCGACGTCGGCCAACTGCTCGTTGGTATTGATGATCCAGCCCGGATAGTAGCGGCGCAGCTCGGCCAGCACTTGGTTGAGCGGACAGTTCTCGAACACCAGTCGGCCCTGCACCCAGGCCAGATCGGTCGCCGCGTCGAGTTTGGACGGGCGGTCAAAGCCATTCGGGCCGATGCGGATACTTTCCCCGGCCGACAGGCGCACGCGGGCATCGTTGTGGGTCGCGCGCAGATCGACATCGCCACGCTGGACGTTGACCTGCGCGACGCCATCGAGATAACGCACGGCGAATTCGGTGTCGCGCACACTGGCTTTGACCGGGCCGGCATCGATTTCCAAAGGCTGAGTGCGACTGCCGGCGATCTCGAAATACGCCTCGCCCTGATACAAGCGAGCAACGCGTTGCTGATCATTGATCGTGCTGGAGAAAGCGGAATTGGTGTTGAGCAGGACTTTCGAACCGTCCTCCAGTTGCAGGCGCTGACGCTCGCCGACCACCGTCAAGTGATCGGCCTGAATGCGCATCGGCAGGTTGCTAAAACTGAACAGACCAAGAATCAGCACCGCTGCAGTGGCCAGCGGTTTCCAGTGCGGGCGCAAACGCTTGAGAAAGGTGACCTTGGCAGGTTTTGCCGCGAGGCTTTGCGCGCACTGAATGACTTGCGGGCCATCCCAGATCGCCTGCGCCTTGGCGAACGCTTCGGCGTTCAACGGATCAGCCGCCAGCCAGGCATGGAACTGCCGGGTCTGCTCCTCGTCCGGGCTGCCGAGCACGATGAGCCAGTCCAGCGCCTGGTCCATTGCGTCTGCAGCGTCCCGCGCCGAGTCAGGCGAAGGCGAGCGGTGGGTGTCCGTCACGGTGTTTCCTCGGGCTTTTTCAAAGCAAGTTTCGAGTTTCAAGCGACAAGCTGCAAGCTAAAGCTCATTCGGTGTGAACTTTGAGTTTTCAGCTTGCCGCTTGAAGCTTATAACTCGCCGCTGCTGTTATGCCGTTCGGCGACGCCGATGCAAATGGACATGATCAGTTTCAATTCTTTCTGCACGGTACTCAGGGAGACGTTCAGTTCGTCCGCGATTTCCTGGTAACTGTTGCCGTGCAAACGGCTGAGGATGAAAATCTGCTGCTGACGCGAGCTGAGTTCGCTGAGGCTCACGTTCAATCGCTCCAGCATTTGTTCGGCGTGGGCGGCGTCTTCGGCGCTGCTGGCGGGGGCGGCGATGCTGTGCACGACGTCTTGCGGCACGTCATCGACCATCGTCCGTGAGTGCAGCTTGCGCGCACGCAAATGATCCAGCGCCAGATTGCGCGCGGTCTGGAAGACAAAGGGCTCGAGGTGATCGATGGCCCGCTCGCTCAACGCCCGCGTCACGCGCAGGTAGGTTTCCTGCAGCAGGTCTTCAGCGGTGCTGTGATTGTTGACCATCCGTTCCAGCGTCCGCAGCAGGGACATACGCTGGGTGAGGAAGACGTGGTTGAAGCGCGATTGACTCACGGGGGAACCTGATCCATTTCGAGCGAATGATAATGCTTATCATCTATGCGAATGGTCAAGTCCTGATTTTAAATGCAACACAAAACCTTGTAGGAGTGAGCCTGCTCGCGATAGCGGTTGATCAGCCACAACATCTGTGACTGACAGATTGCAATCGCGAGCAGGCTCACTCCTACAAGGGGGATACGGGATTTACTCGGCGTTACACAGCGCCAGGCAGTTATCCAGCATGCGGTTGGAGAAGCCCCACTCGTTGTCGTACCAGGCCAGCACTTTCAGCAGTTTGCCGCTGGATTTGGTGTGGTTGGCGTCGAAGATCGACGACAGCGGGTTGTGGTTGAAGTCGCTGGAAACCAGCGGCAACGTGTTGTAACCCAAAATCTTCGAATGCTGGCTCGCAGCCTTGAGCAGCGCATTGACCTCATCCGCCGAGGCTTCGCGCTTCAATTGCACGGTCAAATCCACCAGCGACACATTGATCACCGGCACCCGCACGGCCATGCCGGTCAGTTTGCCGGCCAGTTCCGGCAACACCAGGCCGACCGCTTCAGCAGCGCCGGTCTTGCTCGGGATCATGTTCTGTGTGGCCGAACGCGCGCGGTACGGGTCGGTGTGGTAGACGTCGGTGAGGTTCTGGTCGTTGGTGTAGGCGTGAATGGTGGTCATCAAGCCACTTTCGATGCCCAGCTCACGGTGCAGCACCTGCGCCACTGGCGCCAGGCAGTTGGTGGTGCACGAAGCGTTGGAGATGATCTGGTGCGACTGGCGCAGAATGTCGTGGTTCACACCATAAACGACGGTGGCGTCGGCGCCTTTGGCCGGGGCCGAGATAATCACTTTGCGCGCGCCGGCAGTAATATGCGCGGCCGCTTTGGCGCGGTCGGTAAAGAGACCGGTGCATTCAAACACCACATCAATCTTTTCCGCGGCCCAGGGCAGGTCGGCCGGATTGCGAATCGCGCTGACCGCAATGCGGTCGCCGTTGACGGTCAGACTCTCGTTGTCATGCTCGACTTGCGCGTCGAACGTGCCGTGAACGGTGTCGTATTTGAGCAGATGGGCGTTGATCGAGCTGTCGCCCAGATCGTTGATGGCGACGATCTGCAAATCCTGTCGATAGCCTTGGGTATACAGTGCGCGCAGGACATTACGGCCGATGCGGCCAAAACCATTGATTGCGATTCGTAGAGTCATGGAACAGCGCCGCCGTCGTTTTGTTGTTGGAATTACAAGATTATTCGCATAAAAATAGAAAACAAGCCTTTTTAATGGCAATATTTTGTTTTATCTACAACGAGTGACCTGAATCAACTGGTCCGAATGATCAAAAAAACCGTCTGTCATTCCAACAACAACGGCGTTTGATCAGCATAGACAATCAGGTCGCCACATCCGTTAGCCTGGAGTTCTACACATGCATCCCCGCGTTCTTGAGGTCACCGAACGGCTTATCGCCCGCAGCCGCGCCACGCGTCAGGCTTACCTTGCACTGATTCGCGGCGCCGCCACTGACGGGCCGATGCGCGGCAAGCTGCAATGCGCCAACTTCGCCCATGGCGTGGCCGGTTGCGGCAGCGAAGACAAGCACAGCCTGCGGATGATGAACTCGGCGAACATCGCCATTGTTTCGTCTTATAACGACATGCTCTCGGCGCACCAGCCGTATGAAGTGTTCCCGGAACAGATCAAAAACGCCCTGCGCGAAATCGGCTCGGTCGGACAGTTCGCCGGTGGTACTCCGGCGATGTGCGACGGCGTGACCCAAGGCGAGCCGGGCATGGAACTGAGCCTGCCGAGCCGCGAAGTGATCGCCATGTCTACAGCGGTAGCGCTGTCACACAACATGTTCGACGGCGCGCTGATGCTCGGCATCTGCGACAAGATCGTGCCGGGTCTGATGATGGGTTCGCTGCGTTTCGGCCACTTGCCGACGATTTTCGTGCCGGGCGGGCCGATGGTCTCGGGGATTTCCAACAAGGAAAAAGCCGACGTGCGCCAGAAGTACGCCGAAGGCAAAGCGACCCGCGAAGAGCTGCTGGAATCGGAGATGAAGTCCTACCACAGCCCGGGCACCTGCACGTTCTACGGCACGGCCAACACCAACCAGTTGCTGATGGAAGTCATGGGTCTGCACTTGCCGGGCGCCTCGTTCGTCAACCCGAACACGCCGCTGCGTGATGCGCTGACTCGCGAAGCCGCGCACCAGGTTACGCGCCTGACCAAACAAAACGGCAACTTCATGCCGATCGGCGAAATCGTCGACGAGAAGTCGCTGGTCAACTCGATTGTGGCGCTGCACGCCACCGGCGGTTCGACCAACCACACCCTGCACATGCCGGCCATCGCCATGGCGGCTGGCATTCAACTGACCTGGCAAGACATGGCCGACCTCTCCGAAGTCGTGCCGACCCTGAGCCACGTCTACCCGAACGGCAAAGCCGACATCAACCACTTCCAGGCGGCAGGCGGCATGTCGTTCCTGATCCGCGAACTGCTCGGCGCCGGTCTGTTGCACGAAGACGTCAACACGGTGCTCGGCCACGGCTTGAGCAAGTACACCAAAGAACCGTTCCTCGATAACGGTGAACTGGTCTGGCGTGAAGGCCCGGTCGACAGCCTCGACGAAAACATCCTGCGCCCGGTCGCTCGTGCGTTCTCGCAGGAAGGCGGTTTGCGCGTGATGGAAGGCAACCTCGGGCGCGGTGTGATGAAAGTGTCTGCGGTGGCGTTGGAAAACCAGATCGTCGAAGCACCGGCGATGGTGTTCCAGGATCAACAGGATCTGGCCGACGCGTTCAAGGCTGGTTTGCTGGAAAAAGATTTTGTCGCCGTGATGCGCTTCCAGGGCCCGCGCTCCAACGGCATGCCCGAGCTGCACAAGATGACGCCGTTCCTCGGCGTGCTGCAGGATCGCGGCTTCAAAGTCGCGCTGGTGACTGACGGGCGCATGTCCGGCGCCTCGGGGAAAATCCCGGCGGCGATTCACGTCAGCCCCGAAGCTTATGTCGGCGGCGCTTTGGCACGCGTGCAAGAGGGCGATATCATCCGCGTCGATGGCGTCAAAGGCACCTTGGAACTCAAGGTCGATGCCGACGAATTTGCAGCGCGCGAACCTGCCAAAGGCCTGTTGGGCAACAATATTGGCAGCGGACGCGAACTGTTCGGCTTTATGCGCATGGCCTTCAGCTCGGCGGAGCAGGGCGCCAGCGCCTTCACTTCTGCCCTGGAGACGCTTAATTGAAACTGGCTTTGGTCGGTGACATCGGAGGCACCAACGCACGGTTTGCGTTGTGGAAAGATCAGCAACTGCAATCGGTTCAGGTCTTGGCCACCGCCGACCACGCCAGCCCGGAAGAGGCGATCAGCCTCTACCTGAGCGGGCTCGGTCTGGCGCCGGGTTCGATCGGTTCAGTGTGTCTGTCGGTGGCCGGCCCGGTCAGTGGTGATGAATTCAAGTTCACCAATAACCACTGGCGGCTGAGCCGCACGGCGTTCTGCAAAACCTTGCAGGTCGAGCAGTTGTTGCTGGTCAACGACTTCTCGGCAATGGCGCTGGGCATGACCCGTTTGCAGCCGGGCGAATTTCGCGTGGTCTGCGAAGGCACGCCGGAGCCGTTGCGCCCGGCGGTGGTGATCGGCCCGGGCACTGGCCTTGGCGTGGGCACTTTGCTCGATTTGGGCGAAGGCCGTTTTGCCGCATTGCCGGGCGAGGGCGGTCACGTCGATCTGCCGCTGAGCAGCCCGCGTGAAACGCAATTGTGGCAGCACATTCACAATGAGATTGGCCATGTCAGCGCCGAGACGGCGTTGAGCGGCGGCGGTTTGCCGCGTGTTTACCGGGCTATTTGCGCGGTCGATGGGCATGAGCCGACACTCGATACGCCGGAAGCGATTACCGCGGCCGGGCTGGCGGGTGATCCGATTGCGCTGGAAGTGCTCGAGCAGTTCTGCTGCTGGCTCGGCCGTGTCGCCGGCAATAACGTGCTGACCACGGGTGGGCGTGGCGGGGTGTTTATCGTCGGTGGTGTGATTCCACGGTTTGCCGATTTCTTCCTCGAAAGCGGTTTTGCCCGCAGCTTTGCGGATAAGGGCTGCATGAGTGATTATTTCAAAGGCATACCGGTGTGGCTGGTGACAGCGCCGTATTCCGGCCTGGTTGGCGCCGGCGTAGCCCTGGACCAATCAATCCCAAAGTGAAATGCAATCCAATTGTGGGAGCGAGCCTGCTCGCGAAAGCGGTGTGTCAGTCAACAGATCTGTTGAATGTTAAAACCGATTCGCGAGCAGGCTCGCTCCCACAGGGGTTTCTGTAGTGTTTGTTAGTTTGATGCTTAAGGCATAATCCGCCCCAATTCCAACAACAAGGATGCCTTCGAAGTGAGCTCAGTCAACAAGTCGATATTGTTGGTCGATGACGACCAGGAAATACGCGAGTTGCTGGAAACCTACCTGACCCGCGCCGGGTTTCAGGTACGTGCCACGGCCGATGGCGCCAGTTTCCGCCAGGCACTCAACGAGGCGCCGAGTGATCTGGTGATCCTCGATGTCATGCTCCCCGACGAAGACGGCTTCAGCCTGTGCCGCTGGGTGCGTCAGCATCCGCGTCAGGCGCAGGTGCCGATCATCATGCTCACCGCCAGTTCCGACGAAGCCGATCGCGTGATCGGACTCGAACTCGGCGCTGACGACTACCTCGGCAAACCCTTCAGCCCGCGCGAACTGCAAGCGCGGATCAAAGCCCTGCTGCGCCGCGCGCAATTCGGTCAGGAACGTAACGGCAGCGAAGTGCTGGCATTTGATGAATGGCGGCTGGACATGGTCAGCCATCGCCTCTTTCACACCGACGGCGAAGAAGTGATTCTCTCTGGCGCCGATTTCGCCCTGCTGAAGCTGTTTCTCGATCATCCGCAGGAAATTCTCGACCGCGACACCATTGGCAACGCCACCCGTGGCCGCGACCTGATGCCGCTCGATCGCATCGTCGACATGGCCGTCAGCCGCTTGCGCCAGCGCCTGCGCGATACGGAAAAACCGCCACGACTGATCCGCACCGTGCGCGGCAGCGGTTACCAATTGGCAGCCAATGTGGTTGCCGGCAATGGTCACTGAGTCGCTGCGTAAAATCGCCGCCCAGGTGCCGGTACCGCGCTCGCTGCTCGGGCGGATGTTGCTGCTGACCTTGCTCGCCGTGCTGTTCGCGCAGACGTTGTCCAGCGTGATCTGGGTCTCGCAACTGCGCGCCACCCAGCTCGAAGGCCTGGTCACCAGCGCCCGCAGCCTCGCCCATTCGATGACCGCCAGCGTCAGTTATTTCCGCTCGTTGCCAGTGGCTTATCGCCCACTGGTGCTCGACCAATTGCGCAGCATGGGCGGCACCCGATTTGTCGTGACGCTCAATGACAAACCGCTGGGCATGGACGTTTTGCCGGTCACCCCGCGTAAAGCGGCGGTGATGAAAGCGGTCGACGAAGTGCTGCGCCAGACCCTCGGTCATGACACCGATATTTCGGTGACCTTTGTCAGCCCCGAGGATCTGCGGATCTTCAACGCCGGGCTGAAACTCGATGAATTGCCACGCTCGTGGGCGCATTACGCGTTGACCCTCGAGCCGGTCAATCCGCCGGTTCTGGTCACGCAAATCCAGATGGCGCCGGGCGAATGGCTGTACATCGCCTCGTTGCTGCCCGAGCCGTACACCAGTCTTGAAGAACAAGGCCTGCCGTCGCAGCAGGTGTGGTTCATCGTCCTCACCAGTGGCTTTCTGTTGTTGTTCATCGGCGTGCTGGTGCACTGGCAGAGCCGTCCGCTCAAGCGTCTGGCACGTGCGGCGCGGGACATGTCGCTGGGTGCCGACGTTGAGCCGGTGGCGGAGGGCGGCGGCAGTGAAGTGGTGGAAGTAGGGCGCGCGTTCAACAGCATGCGCGAACGCATCAGCCGCTACCTGACCGAACGCAGCCAGTTGTTCAGTGCTATTTCCCATGACCTGCGCACACCGATCACACGATTGCGTTTGCGCGTGGAGTTGCTTGAAGACGAGCAACTGCAAGCCAAGTTCGGCCGCGATCTGGACGAGTTGGAGTTGCTGGTCAAAGGCGCGCTGCAATGCGTGAAAGACACCGATATCCACGAGAACATCGAACCGGTCGACCTTAACCATGTGCTCGATTGTCTGGTCGAGCCGTATCTGGCGCCAAACGGCAATGGCCGCGTGACGCAGCAAGGCCGGGCGCTGGCGGCGTATTCGGGCAAGCCGTTGGCGTTGAAACGCTGCATTGGCAACTTGATCGACAACGCGTTGAAGTACGGGCAGAACGCGCATTTGCACATCGATGACGATGACAGCGCGTTTGTCTTGCACGTTGATGATGAAGGCCCTGGCGTGCCGGAGCAGCGGCTGGAGCAGGTGTTTGAACCGCACTTCCGGTTGGCGGGGCAGCAGCAGGGTTATGGGCTGGGGTTGGGTATTGCGCGCAATATTGCCCACAGTCATGGCGGCGAAGTGACGTTGCAGAATTTGCGTGAGGGTGGGTTGCGGGTGACCCTGCAATTGCCGCGTTCCGCGGACTGAAGATCAAAAGATCGCAGCCTTCGGCAGCTCCTACACTGATCCCTGTAGGAGCTGCCGAAGGCTGCGATCTTTTGACTTTGCTCTTTCCAATGTCACCGGCTGGTGACAAAACCCGCCCCCTTCGTTACAAGCCCGCCCCGGCCCGTTGTTTAGACTCCCCGCAGTCATAACAACAAAAAAGGCCACCCATGGATCGCTTCCAACCCGGCTTCAGCAGTTGGCTGAACGCCCCTGCCCACCAGCAATGGCTTGCCGCTGAAGGCCTGCGTCTGCTGGATTTCGCCAAGGCTGCAAAACTCCCGCAAGGTTTCGGCAACCTCGACGAACGCGGCCGTCTACCAGCGAACGCGCAAGCCGAAACCATGAACACCGCACGCATGACCCACAGCTTCGCCATGGCCCATATTCAGGGCTTGCCGGGTTTCGCTGAACTGGTCGATCACGGCATCGCCGCACTGCGCGGGCCGTTGCGTGATGCGTTGCACGGTGGCTGGTTCGCCGTCGCCGAACACCGCGACGACAACACCGGCAAAAACGCCTATCTGCATGCCTTCGTCGCGCTGGCCGCCAGCTCTGCTGTGGCCGCAAAACGCCCTGGCGCGCAAGCGTTGCTGGATGATGCGATCGACATCATCGACACGTATTTCTGGAGCGAAGAAGAGGGCGCCATGCGCGAATTCTTCAATCGCGACTGGAGCGAAGAAGAAGCCTATCGCGGCGCCAACAGCAACATGCACGCGACCGAAGCGTTCCTCGCGCTGGCCGATGTCACTGAAGATCCGCGCTGGCTGGTGCGTGCGCAACGCATCGTCGAGCGGGTTATCCACGCTCACGCTGCCGGCAACGGTTACATGGTCATCGAGCACTTCGATCGCGACTGGCAACCGCTGCGCGAATACAACCACGACAATCCGGCTGACGGTTTCCGCCCCTACGGCACCACGCCGGGCCACGGTTTCGAGTGGGCGCGGCTGTTGCTGCACCTCGAAGCGGCGCGGGTGCAGGCCGGCATGCTCACGCCCGGTTGGCTGGCGACCGATGCGCAGAAACTCTTCGAAAACAATTGCCGCAACGGCTGGAACGTCGATGGTTTGCCGGGCATCGTTTACACCCTCGACTGGAACAACAAAGCCGTCGTCCGTCATCGCTTGCACTGGACGCATGCCGAAGCCAGCGCCGCCGCCAGCGCCTTGCTCAAACGCACCGGCGATGAGCAATACGAAACCTGGTATCGGCTGTTCTGGGAATTCTGCGAAACGCATTTCATCGATCGTTGCGACGGCAGTTGGCATCACGAACTCAATCCGCAAAACGTCCCAAGTGCCGATATCTGGGCGGGCAAACCCGACCTGTATCACGCCTGGCAAGCGGTGCTGATCCCTCGTCTACCCTTGTCACCGAGCATGGCGACTGCTTTGGCGCAGTTGTCTCAAGAGATTCCTGTGTAACCATGCGGTGACATTCGCGCGTCCCTTCGTTACCTGCGAAGGGAAACGTCCTGTTTAAACTCCTGTGCAGCGCAAGCACCAGACTTGCATGCATAACAACAAGAAAGGTACATCTCAGATGAATGCGATTTCTCGCCTCGCTACTGTCATTTCTGTCGCCTCCCTGTTCCCGCTCGCAATTCTGCCTCTCAGTGTTTCTGCTGCCGAATCCAAAGGTTCGGTCGAAGTCGTGCACTGGTGGACGTCCGGTGGCGAAAAAGCCGCTGTTGATGTGCTCAAGGCTCAAGTCGAAAAAGACGGTTTCACCTGGAAAGACGGCGCTGTCGCCGGTGGTGGCGGTGCCACTGCCATGACCGTGCTGAAAAGCCGTGCAGTCGCCGGCAACCCGCCTGGCGTTGCTCAGATCAAGGGCCCGGACATCCAGGAATGGGCGTCGACCGGCCTGCTCGACACCGACGTGTTGAAAGACGTCGCCAAGTCGGAAAAGTGGGACAGCCTGCTCGACAAGAAAGTCTCCGATACCGTGAAGTACGACGGTGATTACGTGGCCGTGCCGGTGAACATTCACCGCGTGAACTGGCTGTGGATCAACCCGGAAGTCTTCAAAAAAGCCGGCATCACCAAGAACCCGACCACCCTCGAAGAATTCTACGCTGCGGGCGACAAGCTGAAGGCTGCGGGCTTCATTCCGCTGGCTCACGGCGGTCAGCCTTGGCAGGACAGCACCGTGTTCGAAGCCGTGGTGCTCTCGGTCATGGGTGTCGATGGTTACAAGAAAGCCCTGGTTGATCTGGACAACGGCGCACTGACCGGTCCGGAGATGGTCAAGGCATTGACCGAGCTGAAGAAAGTCGCGACCTACATGGACGTCGACGGCAAAGGTCAGGACTGGAACCTGGAAGCGGCCAAAGTCATCAACGGCAAGGCCGGCATGCAGATCATGGGTGACTGGGCCAAGTCCGAATGGACTGCCGCCAAGAAAATCGCCGGCAAGGATTACGAGTGCGTAGCCTTCCCGGGCACCGACAAAGCGTTCACCTACAACATCGACTCGCTGGCTGTGTTCAAGCAGAAAGACGCAGGCACTGCGGCCGGTCAGAAAGACATCGCCAAAGTCGTGTTGGGTGAGAACTTCCAGAAAGTCTTCAGCATCAACAAAGGCTCGATTCCGGTTCGCAACGACATGTTGAACAACATGGAAGCGCTGGGCTTCGACTCCTGTGCACAGACTGCTGCCAAGGACTTCCTGGCTGACGCCAAGTCCGGCGGCCTGCAACCAAGCATGGCGCACAACATGGCGACCACGCTGGCCGTGCAAGGCGCGTTCTTTGATGTCGTGACCAATTACATCAACGACCCGAAAGCCGACCCGGCCGACACCGCCAAGAAACTCGGCGCAGCGATCAAGTCCGCTAAATAACACCTTGTAACGCTGGTTCCTCATGTGGGAGCGAGCCTGCTCGCGAAAGGGTGTGTCAGTTGCTCCATCCGTCGACTGATACACCCCCTTCGCGAGCAGGCT